>DATCTP010000272.1:0-3599 GCA_036567885.1 Anaerolineales bacterium
ACTGGAAAAAAATGATCAACCCGGCGGACGCTGCAACCAGATCATGCGCGACGGTCATCGCTTCGATGTCGGACCGACACTGTTTCTCATGCCCGAAGTTTGGGAGGAGACTTTTTCCTCGCTCGGTGAGAAAATGAGCGATCACTTGGATTTACGCCGCATCGATCCAACATACAAAGTCCGATTTGAAGATGGATTGCAGTTGGAACTCACTTCCAACATCGGCCAGATGCAAACCCAACTGGAGAAAGTGGAAAAGACCGCCTTCACGGGATTCTTGAATTACATCGCCGAAGGCTCGAAGCATTACAAGATCTCCTTGGAAAAATTCGTCGGACGCAACTTTAACAACATCTTCGAATACTTCAGCCTGTCCAACCTGCCGTTACTCTTTCAGTTAAAAGCGTTGACAAAGCACTATACCAACGTGAGCCGCTTTTTCAAGGATGAACGACTCAAAGCAGCATTTACTTTTCAAAACATGTATCTCGGTTTAAGCCCGTACGACGCGCCAGCCACCTATTCCCTGCTCCAATACACGGAACTGGCAGAAGGTGTCTGGTATCCAATGGGCGGGATGTACGCCGCGATCCAATCGCTGGTAAACGTTGCGGAAAAACTGGGCGTGAAATTTATTTATAACGCGCCCGTCCAAAAATTACTGGTGGATGGTTCAAGGATCGAAGGCGCCATTTTGGAAGATGGCCGCACCTTCACCGCCGACATCTTCGTCGGCAACGCAGACCTGCCTTATATCTATGACCAGCTTCTGCCCGACCGCGCCGAAGCCAAGAAGCTCGACGAAAAACTTTACACCTGTTCCACCATCATGTTCTACTGGGGCGTGGACAAACCATATCCGCAGATCGCGCACCACAATATTTTCCTCGGCGGCGATTACAAAGCCTCATTTGACCGCATCTTCAAAGATCACACGTTACCTGATAAGCCAAGTTTTTATATCCACGCGCCGTCACGCACAGATGAATCCGCCGCGCCAAAAGATCAGGATACGCTTTACGTTTTGGTTCCAGTTGGACATCTTGATGAGAAAAGCAATCAGGATTGGGATGCCATGGTAGCACGCGCCCGCCAAACAGTCCTGGATCGACTCGCAAAAGAAATGGATGTCCATGATCTCGAGAATCACATCAAGTTCGAGATTATCCACACGCCAAAAATCTGGAAAGAAAAATTCAATCTCGTCAAAGGTGCGGCATTTGGGCTCAGCCATAACTTCTGGCAGGTTGGTTATCTGCGTCCGCATAATCGCCACGCAAAATATAAGAACCTATATTTTGCGGGCGCATCCACCCATCCCGGCACCGGCTTGCCGATTGTCTTGTTATCGGCGCGGTTAACCACCGAACGCATTCTGAAAGAAATGGGTACAATCACGGAACAGAATCTGGTCAAGGCACATGCCGAAGCCAAAGCCTGATTTTCCATTTCTGGAGAACCCATGCCCATCAGCCAAACGCCCGCCTACAACCTGAAAGTCGTTCTGAAAGAAACCGGCATTACTGCCGACACTCTGCGCGCCTGGGAGCGTCGCTACGGCTTGCCAATGCCCGAGCGCACGTTAGGCAAACACCGGCTCTATTCACATTATGACATAGAGACCGTCAAATGGCTGATGAAGCGCCAATCGGAGGGGCTTTCGATTTCGCACGCGGTGGAGATGTGGAAGGAACAAATCGCATCCGGCGCGGACCCGCTGGCGGCATCCGTTTCAACGAGTTTATCTCAGCCCATTTATCCCGCGCCAGAAACCAGCCTCGATGCCATCCGCGCACATTGGCTGGCGGCTTGTCTCAACTTCAATGAAACGGACGCGGAACAGGCTTTGAATCAGGCATTTGCCATCTTCCCCGTTGAAGCTGTCTGCACTGAAGTGCTCCAACGCGGACTCTCCGAGATCGGAACGCGATGGTACGAGAACAGCGCCAGCGTTCAGCAGGAACATTTTGCATCTGCGCTTGCCATGCGCCGACTCGATGCGCTGGTTAGCGCCGCGCCTGCGCCCACGCGCGGGCAAACCATTTTGGTCGGATGTCCGACGAACGAATGGCACACATTCACGCCGCTGCTGCTTACACTTCTCTTGCGCCGACGTGCGTTCAACGTGATCTATCTTGGCGCGAATGTGCCCGAGTCTCAATTTGATGAAACCATTTCCGCAATCGGCGCAGATTTGACCGTGCTGGTTGCACAGCAACTCATTACCGCCGCGTCGCTTCAACAAATTGCCAGGCGGCTGACAGCGCACGGCGCACAGGTCGGCTTCGGCGGACGAATTTACAACTTGCAACCTGCGCTCATCCGCCGAACGGATGGACATTATCTCGGCGCGGCGTTGGATCTGTCCATCGAAGAAATCCAGGCGCATGCGACGAGACCCACCAAAAGCCCGGCAGTCGAAGAGCTATCAAAAGAATTTGTCACCGCGCTGGAACATTTCAAGTCGCACCGTCAGCAAATTGAGGTTACTTTATTTCAAGCCATCAGCCGTAACAAGTTCAGTTCTGAAGCAATAGACACGTCGACACAATTTTTAGGAGACAATATCATTGCGGCTTTACAACTTGGCGATCTTTCTCTGATTGACGGCGAGATTGATTGGGTCAGATCCCTACTGAAATCGAACAACATCCCAGAACAGGTGCTGGGTACCTACATGCAGTTGTATGCAGATGCCGTTCTGCAGAACATCAACGGCGCGGGCAAACCTGTCACGGATTGGTTGAACAAATATAAAAAAGGAAACGTATAAATTAATTATGGTAAATCAACTGAAAGACAAAATCGTTGTCATCACCGGTTCGACGCGCGGATTTGGTTACGTGGCCGCCGAGGAACTGCTCAAGGCAGGTGCGACCGTTATCGTTTCAGGCCGTTCGCAAGACGCGCTTGATCAAGCCATCAAATCGCTTTCCGAGTTTGGAAACGTCGCTGGTTGGATATGTGATGTTCGCGAAGAGAATCAAGTTTATGAATTGGCGCGTCGAACCGTTGAAAAATTCGGTCGCATTGACGTCTGGATTAATAATGCAGGCTATTCCGCAGGCGGCGGCATTACGCTCGACATTCATCCTGAAAGAATCATGGATATGTTCCTATCCAATGACATGGGAACGTTTTACGGTACGCAAGCTGCCCTGCATTTCATGTTGGAACGCAAGGATGGCATCCTGGTCAATTTATATGGCGCAGGTTCCAACGGAAAAGCATCCTCGCCGATGGGCATGTACGCAACCACCAAAGCCTGGATCACTTCCTTCACCCGTACGCTGGCAAAAGAGACGAAAGGCTCCGGGATAAAAATCATCGGGTTTAGGCCCGGCATGATGCTGACCGATATGCTTGCCAATCCGGTGGTCTTTGGCGAGCGCGGCAAAGAAGCGATGAAGAATTACGATTTCGTCCTGCGCTTCCTAGGCAAGCCACCCAAGATAGCTGCAAAAGAGTTGGTGAAAACTTTAGCACAAAATCGCAAAGAGTTTGCTGAAGTCCATGTGATGAAACCCTGGACACCTATGCTCGGTCTATTGCGCGTCGCATGGGAAAACGTCACTAAAACGGGCAAGACGCCCGACTAC
>DATCTP010000273.1:0-4628 GCA_036567885.1 Anaerolineales bacterium
AATACCTTATAAGCATTTTTGCTTATTACTTTGCGATGCTTTGCCTTTTGTTCTGATCTATACCGAACTCGGTCACTTTCTGCGCTTTTTTTCTAACCGCGAAGCCTTGTACTGAGCCTGTCGAAGTAACGCCAAGAGCGCGAAGTTTAAGGCTTTTCTTAGCGCGCTTCGCGCTCCTGGCGGTTCGATTTCGGTGGTTTTCCAAAAGCAAAAAACCGCAATTTGTGCCCTTTGGCAGTATAAAAGACATCCCCGCGCCAGCGATACCACAACCAGCCTGCAGGAATGCCTGCCAATCAGTCAATGAATATGATGCTTCGCCATCGTTCATTGCCTGGTTGGTGGTTTGCTTTCCAGTTTGGCCTCCACGTATTTCTCCGGCTCACGCTCGAACATTATCTTGCACATTTTCGAGCAGAAGTGATAGGTTCTTCCTTTATACTGAACTCTGGCCGCGGCCTGTTGCGGATTGACGGCCATATTACATACTGGATCTTTTTCCATCTCATGCTCCTTATTGATTTATTTCGTATCCGGCGCTTTCCCAGCCAACCATGCCGCCGTTGAGATTCCAGATATTGGTATAACCAAGCGACACAAGTTTTTCGGCGACCATCTGACTCATCCACCCACTTCGGCAAATGGAAAGTCTTCACTTTGCGGCCGGAGCCTTGAAACGAAAATCGCAGCGCGACGACCCCGCCGCAAGGGTTTCGGTTCGTTCAAGCCAGCCGCCCCACATCTCTGCGAGGGCGAAATCCAGATTGCACCATGTCCCCACGCAAAGGTCCGTCGCGCCTGTGACTGAAAATATTCGGCGACGATACATTTTTTGATGTTGAACGATATGCCATCCTCGCTGGGCAGGCGTTCCAACAGGTATCCTGGCGGGCTGAACGGGAATCGCAAAAACGCGTTGACTGCAAAGCGCATTCGTCCGCGAGGATCACGATTCCGAAGCCGCGCGAACATGAACGGAATTGCGCCCCACTTTTCGTAAACCTTCCATGCCATGTCGCTGATCAATTCAATGGCGTAATTGCGCTCGATGCCTAATCCCAATAAGGTTTGAAAACAACAGAACGTCACGCAGGAAAGATACAAATTCATCTGGTTGCCAAGAGCGGGAATCTTTTGAACTTTGGGTGCAAGTTGGTCGTACTCCTTCCAAACTTGTGCCAGCATTGCTTGAACATCCGCGTGGGTAAAACGCCCTTTGGCAGGTTGAGCGCGATCCCGGTTTCGACCCACAAGTCCGGCGATGGCGGCTCTTCCGATTACAGGTTGATAAATTAACCTCAACAAGCCCGGTTTCATTGTGAATTTCATATACGCCTGCTTCATTTCTCCATTACTGTAGTTCTTTAGAGATGGAACGCACAGCGTTAAATGGCCTCATCTGCGATTAGGCATTTTGGCCTATGACCAATTTTGAATTCTTATTTCGATTCCCTGAATGTGACCGACTTGCGGACAGACAACCTCGTCCCTTTTCCCGCTTCGCTCTGGACCTCGAGCCTGGCTCCGATTAATTCAGCGCGTTCGTGTATCCCAAGCAGACCGAAGTGTCCGCTGGGCGCAAAATCGGTGGGACTGTTCGACACTCGGAAACCGACGCCGTTATCATTGACTTCAAGATCGACATCCTCATCACCGAAATCAATATGAAGCGCGGCTCGACTGGCCTTTGCGTGACGGACCACATTATTCAGTGCCTCTTGCGCGATGCGATAGAGCACCAATTCCACTTCGCCCGGCAAACGTCGTTCCTGCCCATGCTTTTGAAAATCAATCTCAAGTTGATTAGATTGGCTCATTTCGCGTGCCAGCATTCCCAACGCGGTGGCGAGTCCGAGGTCTTCGAGATAGATCGGACGCAGGGCGCGCGTCAAGCGGCGCAGATTCTCGATGGTCTGTTCGGCCAGAGTTTCCAGTTCGTTCAACGCCTGATGACCGCTTTGCGACTTGACAGATTTTTGGGCGAGCTGCACGCGCTGTTTCAGCGCAATGACCGCTTGGATCGTGTCATCGTGTAACTCACGCGCGAGGCGATTCCGTTCATCCTCCTGTGCGGATGTGATCGCACCGATGTAATCGTGCAGCCCCTCCTGGGAAGCCCGCATCTTGCGTGACATTTCGGCCAATTCCATTTGCAGGTGTTGTATTTCTGAAATTCCACCAACCGGTTCCTTGATGGCGTCGAAATCACCCCATGCCAGCGCGGCGGCCTTGGATTCAAGTTCTTGTAACGGCTGCACGATCTGCTTTGCGCCGAACCATAACGCGGCAATTGCAAACAACAAGGGTGCGATGAGCACCAACGGCGCTACCAGCGTAAGTTCCAGCGCGGGACTGGTGGCTGTTTTCATTGCATCTTCGGGAAGCTGGGCGCGCATTGCCTGCTGGTGAAGTGCCACACTGCCGACAGCAACAGCCATGAGTAACAGGGTCAATGGCACGATGATCACTGCGAACAATTGCAGAGTCCCGCTGCGCCAAAAAAGTTTTTTATCTTTCATAGTCATTGCTCGTCTGATGATAACTTGCCGGCATCCTGTGAGATCAAGCCAAGCGAAACGGCGCGCATCACGGCCTCCGTTCGGCTGGTGGCCTGCAATTTCCCGAAGATGTGCGCGAGATGTCCCTGCACGGTGCGGTCGCTGATATTCAATTGAACACCGATGGATTTGTTTGTGAATCCCTTAGCCGCCAGTCGCAAAACATCCAGCTCGCGGTCGGTCAGTGATTCGACGATTTTCTTTTCAGTGCCCTTGAAAATATTGGACATCAACTTGCGCGTGATGCTTGGGTCGAGCGCGGACTTGCCCTCGTACACGTCGCGCACGGCTTGAATAAGTTCTTCGGTCTTGGCCGTCTTGAGCACATATCCATTTGCGCCTGCCTGCAAAACGGCCATCACATACGGGTCATCATCGTAAGCTGTGAGAATGAGCACGCCCACTTCGGGCAAATGCGAACGCACCCAGCGCGTCACTTCAATGCCGCTGGCTTTTGGCATTTGGATGTCCAGCACGGCCACATCCGGTTTATGTTTTTGGATGAGCGACTGTGCTTCTTCTCCATCCCCAGCCTCAGCAATAACTTGGATATCGTTCGCGCTTTCGAGCAGTTGACGGATCCCCGCGCGGACGATGTGGTGGTCGTCCGCCAAAAGAACTTTGATCTTCGCTTTAGCTTTTGCCAAAGGACTCCTCCAAATAGGGAAAGGCGAACCAAACGATGCCGAGACCAGCCAAAGGTCCGGTAATGAGGCGCATCCACGAATTGAATGAGCCAAGCGCGTCGCCCGCGTAGAACGTCGCGGGAAAAGCGTTGTGTGTCAATATCGCCAGCCATTGATTGCTGTAACGAAAACCTTGTCCGATCCCGCCAGTCAGGTCACTGAGCATGTGCGTGCCGCCGTCCAAGGCAATCGGGAGAAGTAAAAGAGCGAATCCCCACCACGGCAACAGCTTGATTTTGCGTCGGAGCGGCCACCAGGCGAGCGCGAACAACCATGTGCTGCCATAAAATGAAACCATGCGATCTGACCAGGCGAGCTTCCAACCCATCGCCTGGTTTCCAATAAACTGGCGCAGGATCAGCGGATTGAATGTGTTTTGCCAGGCAGCCTGGATTGCTGTCATGGAATACATGGTCTTTGGACCAAAGAAGAAAAAAGATCGTTCGGGCAGTTGGTGACAAAAGAAGGAATAGATGAAATAGATCGTCCCACCTGCGCCGTTCCAGCCGATGTGCATGAAGATGGGTGCCAGCCACGGCAGCCAGATCCACAAACCATATACGATAATAAAGATTTGAAACCAGCGATATGACGGCTCTTCGTCGGGACGGCTGGACATCACCGGCGATGTGGTTATCGTAATGTTGGACATATTCCCACAATAATAATCCTATTTTTATGGAATGGCCTGAAAGGCCCGCTCAATCGCTGATTGTATTGCAGGGTCAACACGCTGGGCTGATGTACTGACGAATGATATCCAGGTCTGGCCGTCGTTACCATGCAGAATCAATGTGGTTGGTTCGGCTGCTTCGCCATAGATCAGCAAAACGATCATCTGGCAATCACATTTGCTTGTTCCATGATAAGGGCACGGGCAGTCACTCATTTCATGGCGCGCATCATGCAAATCGAATGTTTGCATTACGCGTAGTCCATTTTGCGTTAGGATGCGACTTGACCGTTGTGATGCCTCGTCACAGGTGCAACTTAGTTTGAGAAACGGTGAAAGTGTGCTCATGGCTGTCTCAGCGATGATAATTGTATGGAATTCGGCGATGCGGCTGGAGAGCCGCGTAGCGCATTCCACAATAGGCAGAATTGCTTATTGCAGCGATCAGCAACCCGGGTCAGGATACTCGAAGGCTGGAGGTCATGACGTAAATCGAGTATAACTTCCCAATGATTCAGTTCTGTTCAGTTTTTTCCATCAAATTGCATATTTAGGCACTTCATAATTGCACAAGGATCAGCCCCGCGCGGTATAAATCTGGTATACGGGTATAAGTTTCGCCCCGCTTGGAATGTACCCACCAAATAGAGAGTAAACCATCAAGAAACGCAATACCGCATAAGTTACTATTGACTTGAAGAAAAGGGGTTC
>DATCTP010000274.1:0-5478 GCA_036567885.1 Anaerolineales bacterium
CTTGTTGACTACCATCAGCATTTTGGGCACATCAAGTTTACGAGCTACATCCACCGTCACCGCGGTGCCCTGATAATCTTGCTGGTCGGGGCGCATGATAATCACCAAAACGTCAGAGATGGCAATGGAAAGAAGCGTCTCTTCGTTTAGACCCGGATGGGTATCAATCAACAAATAATCCAAACTCAGTTCAGTAACGATGTCGCGGAAGCCATCATTGAGTAAACCCACATCATATCCTTCGCGCAAGATGCGGGCAATTTCTCCTGCTTTGATGCTGGAAGGAATCAGGAAAACCTGTCCTTTGACCTGAGTACCAAGGTGACCGGTAACATCATGAGCACAATCCTTGATGCCGCATTTGCCCCATAAATAATCATTGAGTGAATGACCAATTTCCGATTCGTCAAGATTGAAAAGGATATGAATACCGGGCGATTGAATATCGGTATCCACCACGCCGACCCGCGAGCCATTCATTGCAAGCAAGCTCGCCAGATTTGCAGTGGTATTGGATTTACCGGTCCCGCCGCGAAATGAATGTACAGAAACGATCCTTGACATCTTGTCTCTCCATAATTCAAGATAGAACGAACAATTTGATGGTTTTCATTATAGCCTAATTGGGATGAAAATCAAATCCTTCATTCGGTTTACCAATTTATTCTTTTAGTCCGATCAATTCAAAGAGCGGCATCTCGCTGCTTTTCCCTTTCAGCGCCACCGACCCAAGCGATTGTGTATGGAATTGCGATTCGATGGCTGGCTGAATCTTGCCACTGACGATGATTTGATTTTTAGACGCCTTGTTCATCAAGCGCGCAGTGGTATTCACCGTATCACCCAACACATTGAACTCTCGGCGGCCGCGCGGTTCGCCAATCTCGGCAACAAAGGTCGCGCCTTCGTGGATTCCGATCTGGCAGGTGACTTCAGGTTGTATTCCGCCCACATTCGGCGGTTTAATAGCTTTGACAATTTCCCGGATGGCAAGTGCGGCTTGGGCAGCGCGTCCGGGATCATTGGTATGTGCGGTCGGCACGCCGAAATAAATAACGATATCCGATCCCGAAAGATGATAGGTTACTTTCTTCAAAACCCCGCCGCGCGCTTCGACCGCGGCGTTGATCAACGCGAAGGCTCGTGAAAAGCTGTTAACCACTTTGATTTCTTCTCCGGGCAAGGCGCGATCCACCAATTCGGGCAAGCCGATGAAGTTGACGAACATCACGGTCGGTTCAGGAAAATCAGGCGGGATATGCCGCTCGGCGGCGCTCTCCACCAACAGGTTCAAGATCGGCGCGGGAATAAAACTTGCCAGCGGCTCGATGGACCTCAGCATTTCTTCGATCTGGTTCAGCAGTCCGGCGACGCTGCGCTCGAAAAGAACATTGCTGGCTTGGCGTCGGCGCGGTGTGATTTCATATTCACCCAATTGTTCATCGCTGAGATCATCCATCACGAGCATATAACCGGGCTTTCCGCCTTCAAAACGAAACTGATCTTTGACGCGTTCATAGGCAAACTGAGAAAGATTGACGCGCGCGTTCATCCCGTTGGATTCGGTCAACTTAGCTTGCTGCACGGCGGTACCCAACAAAACATGCTCCATGCGGCGCGGCGTTCCAATATTCGCGGCGAGAAAGCGTCCGGCGTGGATACCGATTCGCATCTGGAGTTGAAGCGTACCGGCCGGCGTTTCGATGGCAGAGAAATGCTTCATGGCGCGCTGCATCCGAAGTCCGGCGCGGACCGCCTGAAGCGTATCATTGCGGCGATCCGACTCCGGGAAAAACGCAAAGAGCGCATCTCCGGTAAATTCCATCAAGTCGCCGCCCGATTTGCTGATGATCTCGATCATCTCGGCGAAATAAGCATTGAGCACCTTGAGAAGCGATGCCGCACCGGCGCGTCCCTGAGATGCATTGGCTTCCATCAGCCGGGTAAAGCCAGCCAGGTCGGTGAACATCAGCGAGCCGCGCTGCCAAACATAACGGACATCCCCCGGTTGAGGCGCGCTTTCTGAAAGAAGACGCGCGGTGTAATCGTGCAGGATTCTTTGGAGAGTCCGCAAATGTTCGAAGACCCGCTCCAGCATCGCTGGAGAAGGATCGACCCATACGGAAGCATATAAATCTGCCGGGAGCAAATTCCGCAAACGACTTTCTATGGATAATAAAGGAGAAGAGGAAGGTAACACAGAAAAATTATACTTGAAGTTGTATGACCGAAAACTTACAAACTATTAACTCGGAGGAGTTTCTATTTATCGGATCGACGCGAACGGAGTTTTTTCGCCTTATCCTGCAACTCTTTGAAATATCTGGTATCCGTAATTTCAGCAACTTGCTGGGCGCGATGGGATTCGTTGATTTCAATTTGCAATTTGGCAATTTCGGCGCGTAATTTTTCCTCGCGGATATATCCATCCAGCGCGGCAGAAGCCAGCAGAACCAGCGCATCCAGCACATTGTCCGAAGAGAACGGAATGATGCGGTCCGTATCCGGGTCTTTTGCATTGATCAGTTGAAGCACGCCGATGATTTGCTTTTCCTGGCTTTCAAGCGGGATGGTCAGAAAAGATTTTGAACGATAGCCGGTGCGCTGGTCAAACGATTTTGTCCCCGATAGATCAAATCCAGCGGAGGTTTCGTACGCGTCGGCGATCATAATTTTCTGACGCGTCAGAGCGGCATACGACGCGACATTCGCGCGGTTTTCCGATCCATCTTCATGGTAAAGTTTGACCGGATCAAATGCAATATCGTTACCGCTGGTGCCGCCCATCGCAATTGCCAGCGACGTATTACGCAGGATCACAAACTTAAGGACTTTATCTTCCAACAAATATAATGTGCCCGCATCGGCATTGGTTACGCCCTGCGCCTCGACCACCAGCGTTTCAAGGAGACGATTGAAATCCTTTTCTGCGGAGAGCGCCACACCGATCGGAATGACTCGTTGCAAAAGCCGCAATTGTTTATAGCGAAATGCCACGCCGCGCCCCATGCTGTCCACCACGCGCGCCAACTGGGAAACTTCATCCTTTTGATCAATCAAGTCCGCCAGCAACTCAGGTTTATATTCGCCTTGTTCGATTGCGTTGACCGCTTGCATAATCCGAGTCAAAGGCGCGGCTGTTTTATGTAAAGAATCGGGCATGAAAGAAAGTATACCACTCGGTCGAAATGATATACTTTCCGCATGCGTGAACGCATTGGCATCTTCGGCGGGACGTTCGATCCGCCTCATCTCGGACATTTGATTCTGGCTTCCGAAGCCCACATTCAGCTCAAGCTGACGCGTTTGCTTTGGGTGCTGACGCCGGTTCCGCCGCATAAATTGAACCGACCGATCAGTTCGCTCGATGATCGCCTGGCGATGGTCAAACTTGCATTGAAAGACGAGTCAGCCTTTGAGCTTTCCACCATCGAGATTCAACGTCCCGGTCCGCATTACACGCTGGACACGATCCATGTATTTTCGGAGCAATATCCAAGTGCGGATTTGATCCTTTTGCTCGGCGGCGATTCACTCCGCGATCTTCCCACCTGGCATCGTCCCGCGGAACTGGTCGCGGCGTGCCATCAAATCGGCGTGATGCGCCGCCCGGGCGATTCAATTGACATGGATGCGTTGGAAAAAAAGATTCCCGGTCTGAAAGATAAAGTCAAATTTGTCGAAGCGCCTTTGCTGGAAATTGCCTCCAGCGAAATTCGGCGTCGCGCGGCACACGGTTTGCCGTTTCGATATTATGTGCTTCCCGCGGTTTATCAATATATTCGAAAGAAAAGTTTATACAAATAAGAATTTGTCATTGCGAGCGAAGCGAAGCAATCTCCCCTTTGATGGTTAGGTGAGATTGCCACGTCGCCGTGAAGCGGCTCCTCGCAATGACATTTCACGCTATGCATCCAGATGATACGTGTGGTACGCGTTCTGGCAGGGATTGCCCCAGCAAATATGCATCTCACGCGCCGTCAGGTCAATGACCATCGCATTGATGGTTTTCTCGCGGTCGAGCGGATCCGTCCATTCGATGGCGTGATTGCAGATCGAATTCGAGAAGTTGACATGATCCTTTTGAATGACTTGCAGAGTCTTGATGGAATGAGCCTGGCTCTGACGTAACAGGCGATCGGCACGGAAGTATCGAACGCGTGAAGCGATCAATTCTTCCGGCTCGCTTTCAACTTCCTTCATGCTTGGTGCAAGATAGTGATTGGTATGCACCAGATAACCATCCGTACCATGGAGAATCTCGGAGCGCCGCGCCGAAACTTCAATCGAATATAATTCGCCGCTTTCATGGAGCAGCATATGGTTATAGCCTGCGGCGCGATGAGGCACCAAGGCGCGTCCGATGGCGCTGGAAATACGACGCGATGCGAGCACTGCGCGCGAAACTACCAAGCGTGGAATCCCAATGCGCGAATCCGACGGATACACCGAGTCGATTAATTGGGCAATACCAAAGGCGTTGAACCCGACGTTACAAAGGAGTCCGCCGTACGTCATGGCAAGAAACGGCGGTTCGTCTGTAGGCTTGGCAGAGACCACATACACATCGTCTTCATCTTCGGGAACCCAATCTTCGTTGTGCGCCGCCAGCACATGACCATCGGCGGTGCGCTGTTCGTTCACCGCAAAACTCGTGCAACGCGTGAGATGCAACGCATCGGTCGTGACCGCTTCCATGGCGTTGAGAGTCATCACATCATCGAATGCCACGTTTGCACCCTCGGCGATTCCGCGCATCTCATCCACATACTTCGGATAACGCTCATCGGCGAACGGCAAATACTTGCGCGATTGAATCTGCGCGCCTTGCCAGGTTAACTCAAGCTGATCGTAAGCCGAGTCGATCAATACATGCGCATCCGCAATGCTGTGCTGGACCTGTCCGCGGCACGCTTCCCCAATCTGACGCCCCATTTCCAAGTGAGTTCCATAAACTTGAACCAGCGGCGGCGGCACCGTATGAACCGGCGTGTTTGGAATTTCTGTTTTTGGTAACATGGTTTTCTCCTACAATGGCTCGATACTGTTTTTACAAGGGATGAAAAGATTAAGTTACGGATGCCAATGCGTCCTTATAAACCGCGCTGTAAATTCACCCAAGTGCATTGATTATATCATGGCGAATTTGTTGTTCATTGCATGGCAAAAGTGTGGTTAAATAGAACCATGATTGCAACCTTGCGCGGCGAAGTGAGTCAAATTGAAGATAATGCTTTGATCGTTGAAGTGGGCGGAGTGGGACTGCGCGTCTTTGTCCCCGCGCCGCTGCGAGGAAGGCTCAAAGCCGGTGAAACGATTTTGCTTTATACACATCTGATTGTCCGCGAAGATGCGTTGACTCTTTATGGATTCGAAACACAATCGGATCGCGAATTATTCAATATCCTTTTGGGCGTGGATGGCGTTGGACCGAAAGTTGCATTGTCGGTTCTTTCCACGCTGACACTGGATGCCGTT
>DATCTP010000275.1:0-3199 GCA_036567885.1 Anaerolineales bacterium
AGATGGCTGAAAAAGCCAGGAAAGATCCGCAGGCGTTTTGGGCGGCTGAAGCCGAAGAGTTGGAATGGTTCAAGAAGTGGGATAAAGTCCTCGACGATTCAAAGAAGCCATTCTTCAAATGGTTCGTAGGGGCAAAAACCAATATCGTTCACAATGCCATTGACCGGCATCTCAAAACCTATCGCAAAAATAAATTAGCGCTCGTCTGGGAAAGCGAAGACGGAAAAACAGAACGGACTTTTTCGTACTTCCTGCTCAACCGCGAAGTTAGCCGCATGGCAAACATCATCAAAGCCATGGGCATCCAGAAAGGCGACCGCGTCACGATTTATATGGGACGCGTCCCCGAAATCGCTTTTGCGATGCTGGCGTGCGCGAAGATCGGTGCGATTCATTCGGTCGTTTTCGGCGGATTCAGCGTGGACGCGCTTCAAGGCCGCATCGAAGACAGCCAATCGAAACTGGTCATCACCTGCGACGGCGCTTTCCAAAACGGAAAAATTGTCGAGTTGAAGCGAACGGTGGATGAAACGGTCAAACGCTGTCCGTCCGTTGAGAACGTGATCGTCGTCAAACGCGTGGGACATGAAGTTCCGATGGAAGTCAGCCGCGATCATTGGTATCACGATCTGTGTGCGCTGCCGATTGCAAACGGCAAATGCGCCACCGAAGTGATGGACGCGGAAGATCCGCTTTATATTCTTTACACATCCGGTTCCACCGGAAAACCCAAAGCGATCGTCCACACGCACGGCGGTTACATGGTCGGGACGTATGCCACGCTCAAATATGTTTTCGACGTCAACGATGAAGACCGCTTTTGGTGCGCGGCTGATCCGGGCTGGGTGACGGGACATTCGTATATCGTTTACGGTCCGCTGATCAACGGCGTGACCTCGTTCATGTCGGAAGCGGGACCTGCGTATCCGTATCCGAACCGCATCTGGTCGCAAGTGGAACGCTACGGCATCACGATTCTTTACACCGCGCCGACCACCATCCGCGGCTTGATGCGTTTCGGCGAAGCCTGGCCCAATAAGCACGATCTATCGTCGTTACGTTTGCTGGGAAGCGTGGGCGAGCCGATCAACCCCGAAGCATGGAAATGGTATTACCGCGTGATCGGCAAAGAGAAATGCCCGATCATGGATACGTGGTGGCAGACCGAGACCGGTATGTTTATGATCACGCCGACGCCGACCGTGCCGCTCAAACCGGGTTCGGGCACGCGTCCATTCTTTGGACAAGAAGCGGATGTGCTCGACGAACAAGGTAAATCTGTCGCTGACGATACTGAAGGCTATCTCGTGCTGAAGAATCCGTGGCCCGCCATGCTGAGAACGATTTACGGCGACCCGGATCGTTATGTGAGTCAGTATTGGAGCAAATTCCCCGGCTACTACACGGCCGGTGACTCAGCCAAGCGCGACAAAGATGGTTACTTCTGGATTATCGGCCGCGTAGACGATGTGATCAAAGTCTCCGGTCATCGCTTGGGAACTGCGGAAGTTGAATCGGCATTGGTGAGTCATCCCGCGGTGGCAGAAGCCGCGGCAATCGGACTGCCGCACGAAGTCAAAGGACAAGCGATTCACACATTCGTGTTGTTGCGCGCAGGATTCACGGGCTCGCCAGAGCTCGCCGAAGAATTGCGCCAGCACGTGGCGACTCACATGGGACCGATTGCGCGGCCTGAAGATGTGAAGTTCGTGGATAAATTGCCGAAGACACGCTCCGGCAAGATCATGCGCCGTGTGTTGAAAGCACGCGCACAAGGATTACCGGAAGGTGATGTAAGTACGCTGGATGAATAATATATGATCAAATCTCCGAGGTCTTTAAGACCTCGGAGATTTATTTTAGAAAGCAATCCCAAACAACTTGTTTCTTTGAAGGGGACGCAACGACATTGCCATGATTTTATAACAAAATTGCAAATTCAGGAAACTTACATTCATGTATAATTATCCTGCACATGACCAGCGACGAATATCTCCGCAGTATCCTGCAATGGCGCAAAGACATGGACGCCAACCTGCGCCGCGAGAACGATTGGCTCGCGGCGGCGGGTCTGTTCTGGCTGAAGAAAGGCAACAATACCTTCGGCTCGTCCCGCGACTGCGACATTGTGTTTCCCAAACAGATGCCGCGGCTGATCGGCGCATTCGCCTTCGACGGCGCATCTACCGTCACCTTGCAACTCGATATCGGCCAGAGCGCGGAATTGAACGGCGAACCCATCCAAACTTCGGCAGTGCTCAAACACGATCTGGAAGAGTCGCCAAGTTTTGTCAAATTTGGAGACTTGTGCGCCGCGGTCATCCATCGCGCCGACAAGGTCGGCATCCGCTTGTGGGATAACAGCCGCGAAGCGCGCCGCACCTTTCCGCCGCGTGCTTGGTTCCCCGTGGACGAAAAGTATCGCATCCCCGCGCTGTATACGCCCTATCCCGTGCCGATGAAATTCAAAATGTTCAACGCCTTCGGCGAATGGGAAGAAAATTATATGCAGGGGTATGTCGCGTTCAATCTTCGAGGCAGAACCTACCACTTGGACGCCAGCGATATGAACGACGGCAGTTTGTATATCCAGTTTACCGATTTGACGAACGGCGAAAAAACCTATTCCAAAGGACGCTATCATTACACCGAAGCCGTGCAGGAAGATGGCAAAGTCTTTCTCGATTTCAACAAGGCGTTCAACCCGCCCAGCGCATTCAGCGAATATTCCACTTGCACCTTTCCGCCAAGCCAGAATACGCTCAATGTCGCGATGGAAGCGGGAGAATTATACAAGGCATAAATTCAGTCAGGAATCATTTTACTATGGCAAATGAAGAATATCTCAGCAGTATCCTGAAATGGCGCAAAGAAGTGGATGCCAACCTGCGCCGCGAAAACGGCTGGCTGGCATTAGCCGGTCTCTTCTGGCTTCGCACAGGAACCAATCTCATTGGCTCCGATCCCGATTGCGATATCAAACTTCCAAGCCGCGCGCCCAAGCAACTGGGCCGCTTTGAGTTCGACGGAAACAACGTTACCCTGCACGTCGACTCCGGCCACACCGTAGAAGTCAACGGTGTGGAGATGAGCACCGCCCTGCTCGACGCCGACCAGGAAGATATGCCCAGCTTCATCACGCTGGACGATATACGCATGGTGGTGGTCCGCCGCTCAAAAGGCGTGGGAATTCGTCTGT
>DATCTP010000276.1:0-4959 GCA_036567885.1 Anaerolineales bacterium
TTTGCATTGTATTACACTCGTCCATTCGGACAAGCGGGCCAGGAAAGCGGACTGATTGCATTTGCCGCGGCACTGATGGGCGGCGTGGGCAGTCCCATCGGAGCAATGGCAAGCGGTGCGATTCTCGGTGTAATTGGTTCATTGAGCGATTATTTTTTGGCCGCACAATGGACTCCAATTTTACTGATGGGGCTATTGACATTGATTTTGGTATGGCGGCGAGGCGGTTTGCTGAACCGCGATGAGGGAATGACCGAATCCGGCGTTCGCGACTCGGTGGTGTTAACGGCATCCGTTCAAAATCAAAACGCGAAACGATGGTTGATTCTTTTATTCGCTGTTTTGATTCTTCTTCCAATCTTCACTTCACGCTTTGGATTAACTGAAGATATCCTTTTGCGTGGTCTTGGCATTTTTATTTTGCTCATACTCGGTCTCAATATTCTTCTTGGTCTTTCCGGCGTGCTTGATCTGGGATATGCCATGAACTTTGCAATAGGCGCATACACGGCGGCGATCCTCACCAATCGCTATGGCATTATTGTTTTTCCTCGCCTCGATTTTACGATCGTGTTATTGATCAGCACGGCGATTGCCGCGTTGTTCGGCGCGATCAAAGGAGCCATTGCAACTCGATTACGCGGCGATTATCTCGCGGTCGCAACACTAGCTTTGGGATTATTGACCGCCGACGCGGTCGCGAACGGCGGCGATCTGACCGGCGGGGCAAGCGGCCTAAGCGTGTTACCGCCGCCGAATCTTTTCGGACTGATAGTCAGCGCGCCGTCCGCCCAGTATTATCTCGTTCTGATTTTTGTTCTGCTCGCCGCATTCACCAGCGGACGGTTGATCGCTTCCCGCACCGGCCGCGCCTGGATCGCCTCCTCCGAGGATGAAACCGCCGCGACTTCCTTTGGCATCGATACATCGAGTTATCGTTTATTGGCGTTTATATTCAGTTCCGCATTGGCGGGAATTGCAGGCGCTTTATATGCCAGCACCTTTAGCTACATTGATCCGACCATCGCCGCGTTCGATATTTCATCTTTAATGCTGGCGATGGTCATCCTCGGCGGAGCAGGAAGCGTGAGCGGCGCCATTCTTGGAACCGCGTTGATTTATTTCTACGACAAAGTCTTTGTGCCACAGCTATTCGCATGGATTTCATTGCTGTGGCCGCAAGGCGTTTACATCGGCATGGTACCGAACTTGCGCGGCACAAGCTTTTTTGATTTCGGAATCGTGCTTTATCTAACCGTACTGTGGAGGGCAAGAAGGAAATAAGAATTTTTCGAGCGGTGAAAAAGCCAACAAATATACAGGAGTTCATCAGTCAGTATGTCTGCCAAATCATCAAGAAATACGGAACTTCCATCAAAAGCCGATATCGTCATCATCGGCGGCGGCGTGATGGGCGCCAGCGCCGCATATCACCTCGCCGCACGCGGCATAAAGAATATAGTTCTCCTTGAGAAAGAAAATTTTTTCGGACAAGGCGCGACCGGGCGCTGCGCGGGCGGCGTTCGCCACCAATTTGGGACAGAGATCAACATCCAACTTTCGATTGAAAGTCTGCGGATGCTGGATCGTTTCGAGGATGAAATCGGGCAGGATATCAATTATCGCAAATGCGGATATTTGTTCGCGTTGACCAACGATAAAGATGCAAAGATATTCAAACACAATATCGAACTTCAAAATCGTTTGGGCGTTCCGACGGAATGGCTAACCGGTGATGACGTCCGCAAACAACTGCCGCTGATGAATTTCGAGGATGCCATCGCTGGGACATTTACCGCCAATGATGGTTTGGTCGATCCCAACAGCGTGGTAATGGGTTACATCAATGCCGCACAGCGATTGAACGTCAAGGTTGTAAACAACGCGGAAGTTATTGGTATCCACGTCAGCGGGGAAAAAGTGACGGGCGTAGACACCACTCAAGGTCCGATGGAGACGCGTTTGATTCTGAATGCGGCGGGTCCATGGTCGGCTCATATCGGACAAATGGCTGGCGTCAACATCCCCGTCCAACCCATCCGCCGACAAATGTTCACCACCACTTCCCTGCCCGAAGTTCCGCATGATTTTCCCTTCGTGATTGATTTTGCCCAATCACTTTATTTTCATCGCGAAGGCGATGGGTTATTGATTGGCATGAGCAACCCGGACGAAAAACCAGGCTTCGATCAAAACGTTGACGAGCAGTTTGAGCTGATCAATCTCGAGGCCGCCATCGCGCGAATGCCATTGGTGGAAAAAGCGAATCGGTCGGCGCACTGGGCGGGACTCTACGAGGTTACACCGGACGCACATCCAATTTTGGGGCACACGCCGTTAGACGGCTTTCTAATTGTCACCGGTTTTTCAGGTCATGGTTTTATGCACGGACCTATCGCAGGAAAAGTGATGTCTGAATTAATCCTGGATGGAAAATACGCGACCATGGATGTTTCGATGCTCGATCTGGAGCGTTTCCATGAAGGAAGATTGATTCAAGAGTACAATGTGGTTTAACATTGGAAGTTGAAAAAGGAGAGCCATGAAGAAATTCTCTTTCTCCGCAATCATCATTTTGACCATGACAAGTCTTTTGATGGCGGGTTGCATACGAAAGCCATACGCGTGTACCGACCCGCTTGGTTGTGTGGAAGTGGGAAATGCTGAAAGTATCAAAATAGGAATCTTGTTAACCCTGAGTGGATCAAACAGCGCTTTGGGAAACGACGCTTTGCGAGGCGTGGAAATTGCGGTTGCAGATAAAAAACAGGTCTTTGGTCATTCCGTCGAATTGGTTAAGGTGGATGATCAATGCAGTCAAGCCGGAGGGCAACAGGGAGCGACTCAACTGGCAGCCAATCCGCAAATCGTCGGCGTGATCGGTGCGACTTGTTCCAGCGCGTCCGAGCCTGCCGCAAAAATCTTTTCAGACAAAGGGATGGTGATGATCTCTCCATCCAGCACTGCACCATCCCTAACTGACCCGACCACTCATCAGCCTGCATTTCTCCGCACCATTTACAATGACAAAGCGCAGGGACAGGCTGTTGCAGCGTTTGCCTTCAACGTATTGGGAGCGCGGCATATGGTGACCATCCACGATGGAACGCCATATCCACAACAATTACAGGAAACCGCCTGCCAAAGTTTCGAACAGTTTGGCGGTCAATGCACCCGGCAAGTACAGATCACCAGCGGACAAGACATGACCGCTATTTTGCAATCTATCGCCACCGATAAACCGGATGTAATCTATTATCCGGTCTACACCGCGGACGGAGCCAAAATCACTCAGGAGGCCGCAGCCGCCAGTTTGGGAAATGTAACGCTCATCAGTTCGGATGGATTATTCAACACCGGCTTCGTTCAACAAACCGAACCGGCATCAGAAGGAATGTATCTATCGGGACCAGCAACGGTCAAGGAACCGCAGGATTTTCTTGCAAAGTTCAAAGCGCAGTTTGGTGAGGCACCAGCCGCGGCGTATCATCTTCAGGCGTATGATGCCACAATGATGTTATTTAACGCCATCGAGAAAGTGGCTATACCTGTTTCATCCAACTCCAACAGCATTTCGATTCCCCGCCAGGCGCTTCGCCAGGCACTTTATGCCACCCAAAATATGCAGGGATTAAGCGGCGTGATTAGCTGTTCAACCACCGGTGACTGCGCGCAAGCCAACATCGAAATTTATCAAATCGTCCATAGCAACTTCAAACCAATCTATCCATAATGAGTTATAGTGAAGAATGCCTTCCGCAGAAATCATTACCATCGGAACCGAAATACTGCTTGGTGAAATTGTAGACACCAACACGCGTCACATCGCGCTGACCTTGCGCGAACTCGGCGTGGACCTATATCGCACCATCACCATTGGCGATAATGTGGAACGAATTGCATCCGCCATCCGCAACTCAATGGAACACGCCGAGATCATTATCACGACCGGCGGGTTGGGTCCAACCGTGGACGACCCGACGCGTGAAGCGGTTGCCAAAGCTGTTGGTGTGGAAACTGAATTTCGCGAGGAACTTTGGAATCAGGTAGTTGCCACAATTTCAAAGTATGGACGCAAGCCAGCGGAAAATCAAAAGCGGCAAGCCATCGTTCCAAAAGGCGCGCTCGGTGTGCTCAACCCAGTTGGCACGGCTCCCGCTTTCATCGTGGAAACTGAACGGAATTCAATTATTTCCTTGCCCGGCGTTCCCAACGAAATGGAACATATTCTTCACGAATCCATTATTCCGTACCTTCAAAAAAGATTCGATTTGCATGAAGTCATCAAAGTACGCGTGCTTCACACCTCCGGGCTTGGCGAGGGAACGATTGACGAAAAGATCGGCGATCTGGAAACTCTTGCCAATCCAACCGTGGGGCTTGCCGCGCACACCGGTGTGGTGGACATCCGCATTACGGCAAAAGGAGAAAGCGAAGCCGACGCGGATAAAATGATCGCGGATATTGAATCACAAATCCATGATCGGCTCGGCAATGTGGTCTTCGGCGCGGATGAAGCCAAACTGGAAGAAGTGACTTTGAACCTGGTTGCCAAACGCGGCTGGACTCTGACTGCCATCGAATCCGGATTGGATGGATTATTGGCGCGCAAACTTCCGCAAGTCGCATCCATTCCCGGACTGACGGCGGCTTCCCTTATGGAGGCTTTGCGCCGCGCTCGCGCCGAATCAAAAACAGATGTTGCACTCGGCGTGACTGTTCACATGGAAGATCATTCGGCGGATATGGCGCTCATCACGCCGCGCGGCGAAAAGACCCATCGCATCACGTATGGCGGTCCGCCGCGCAGTCTGCCGCGCTGGGCGATGAACCTCGCGCTGAATTGGCTCCGGACGGTGGCTCAGGAGTCGGATTGAGATGCCCGGTCGTGGTCAAAGAAAAGACGCGTGGAAGATTGTAGTCTGGGCGATCAACATCATCGGCGGAATCAGCTTGCTC
>DATCTP010000277.1:0-3481 GCA_036567885.1 Anaerolineales bacterium
TGACTGCTAAACAACTTGTTTTTTCTGAAGAAGCGCGCCGCAAGCTGAAGAATGGCATGAACGTTGTCGCCAATTCAGTCGGCGCGACCCTTGGACCGAAAGGCCGCAACGTGGCAATTGATCGAAAATTCGGTTCCCCCACCATTACACATGACGGCGTTTCCGTTGCCAAGGAAATCGAACTCGAAGATCCGTTTGAGAATATGGGCGCACAACTTCTCAAGGAAGCCGCGACCAAAACCAACGATATCGCCGGTGACGGCACGACCACATCCACCGTGCTCGCGCACGCCATCGTGAACGAAGGCCTCAAAGCCCTCGAAGCCGGCTACAACCCAATGCTCATCAAGCACGGCATTGAGATGGCCACAGATTCGGTTGTTGAAGAGCTGCGCAAGATATCGGTCAAGATTGACACGAGGGAAGAAATCGCTTCCGTCGCGACCAACTCGGCCGCGGATGAAAAAATCGGGGGTCTGATCGCAGATGTGATGGATAAGGTTGGCAAGGACGGCGTGATCACGGTTGAAGAGTCAAAGTCCATGGCTGATGAGACCGAATTCGTTGAAGGCATGCAATTCGACCGCGGTTACATTTCATCGTATTTCATCACGAATGCCGACCAGATGGAAGCCGTTATTTCGGATACGTACATTCTGATCAACGAAAAGAAAATTTCCGCCGCGCAGGATGTGGTTCCACTGTTGGAGAAACTTGTCCAACTCGGCAAGCGCGAACTGCTGATCATCGCAGAAGATATAGACGGGGAAGCGCTCGCCACACTTGTGTTGAATAAATTACGCGGTATGTTGAATGTGATCGCTGTCAAAGCCCCCGGCTTTGGTGATCGCCGCAAAGCCATGTTGCAGGATATCGCCACGCTGACCGGTGGCACTGTGATTTCCGAAGAAACCGGACGCAAACTCGAGACCGCAACTATTCAGGACCTTGGACGCGCGGAGAAAGTCGTTTCTGATAAAGAGAATACCACCATCATCGGCGGTAAGGGCGCCAAGAGCGGCATCGAAGGACGCATCAAGGAAATCCGCGCTGAGATCGATAAGAGCACCAGCGATTACGACAAGGAAAAATTGCAGGAGCGCCTCGCCAAACTGAGCGGCGGTGTGGCAATCATTCGCGTGGGCGCGGCTACCGAGACCGAAATGAAGGAGAAGAAGCATCGCGTGGAAGATGCCCTTTCTGCGGCGCGCGCCGCAGTGGAGGAAGGCATCGTCCCTGGCGGTGAAATCTCTCTGATAAACGCCGTTGCCAAACTGGAGAAGATGTTAAAAAACAGTGAAGACGATGAAGAGATTCGTGTCGGCATTAACATTGTGAAAAAAGCGCTGGAGGCTCCGATTCGCAAACTCGCTTCCAATGCAGGACAAGATGGCTCCGTCATCATTGATACTGTCCGCCGAACCGCCATTGAGAAGAAGGACAAGAACATTGGCTACAATGTCTTGACCAGCGAATATGTCAACATGATCGATGCGGGCATTATCGACCCAGTCAAAGTCGTGCGCGGCGCCCTCGAGAACGCCTCTTCGATTGCTGCCATGATCCTGACCACTGATGTGTTGATCACCGACATTCCTGAAAAGGAAAAACCAATGCCGATGCCTCCGGGCGGCGGCATGGATTACTAAACCTTTCAACTCCATTATGGGACACAGCGATGCTGTGTCCCATAATTTTTTAATTGGTATAATTTGAAGAATGTTTTCCCACTCACGTTGGATTTCGATTCCAATAACCTTGATCTTTGTTATAAGTCTTTCTGCCTGCGGTTCATTATTTGGAGCCAAGCCCGCGCCCACACCCCCGGGGCCGACGGCAACGCCCGTACTTCCAACTGCCACCGCGCAAGCCATGGCGGCAACCGTCAACGGCGAAGGCATCACTGTTGCAGATTATACGGATGAACTTGCACGGTATAAGTCCGCACAAAAGGCATTGAACAAAACCGTCACAGACGCGGACGCCAGCAAAACGGTGCTTGAAGATTTGATCGATCAGGTTTTGCTGGAACAAGGCGCAAAAGCCGCGGGATATGAAATATCGGATTCCGCTTTACAGTCGAAGATCGACGCGCTGACGACTCAACTTGGCGGCGCGGATAAATTATCGAAATGGGAATCCGATCACGGATACACTGACGCGTCGTTCCGCATCGATTTGAAACGCTCCGTTGACGCAGCTTGGATGCGGGACAAAATCGTCAACGCGGTTCCCACCACCGCCGATCAAGTGCATGTCCAGCAGATTTTGCTCTATAATGCAAATGACGCGCAAAGCGTTTTACAGCAACTGCAAGGCGGCACGGATTTCAATACGCTGGCGGCGCAATATGATCCCAATGCGCGCGGCGATTTGGGCTGGTTCCCCAAAGGTTATTTGCTTGACCCAAACGTGGAGCAAGCCGCGTTCAGTCTGCAGGTCGGGCAGACCAGCGGCGTGATCCAAACCAATGTCGGGTATGACATCATCAAAGTTTTGGAGCGCGACCCGCAGCATCCGTTATCGCCCGATGCGTATCTCGCCCTGCAGGAACAGGCGTTGAAAAACTGGGTGGCTCAACAAAGAGCGCAAGCAAAAGTTGTGCTGGCGCCATAAATTTCAAATGGAGAAACCTCGATGAGTAATTATGATTTCGACGAAAAACCTGCCAAGCGAACCGGCGGTCTGAAGCTCAATCAATGGGATATTCTATCCATTGTTGTGTTGCTGATCACGGTTTGCATCGGCGGGTATTACGCGTTGATATTCATCAACCCGAACGTGCCGTTCAATCCGCTTCCTCCGCCGCCGACGCCGTATCAACTTCCCACCGCGACGATTACACCGATTCAACTCCAGCCCACATGGACACCCACTAATGCTCCATTCATGACCGCGACCGATACGCCACCTGCGACCTTTACGATGATTCCCACCATGACTTCCTTCTCGCTCGTCCCGCCCACGAATACACCGCCGCCCACTGCAACCCCGAAAGCGCCGTTCTCTGAGTCTTCGCTTGCATATGCCAGTACCGTAATTCCTCATCTTACTGATTTGGGTTGCGCGTGGCAAGGTGTTGGCGGATCCGTAGATGATGCGAGCGGCAGTCCGATTGTCGGCATGGTTATCCGTCTCGTCGGAACGTATAACGGCAACCCGATCAATCTGACGACGGTTAGCGGTGTCAGCCCAGATTATGGAAAGTCGGGATTTGAGTTTACGCTCGGAACGACACCTGTCAACTCAACCAAGCAACTGTATGTCCAGTTGCTCGATCAGGCGGGGTTGCCGCTTGCCGATAATCTTTACATCAATACCTACAGCGACTGTAACAAGAATTTGATTCTTGTTCATTTCAAGAAACGATAATAGCCCTCACCCAGCCTCCCCCAAATACTAAAATTTTCGAGGGAGGTGTCCTGCACTTGCACCTGGCGCAAGTGCAGGTGAGGACGGAGGGGTCAAACTTCCACATTCC
>DATCTP010000278.1:0-5697 GCA_036567885.1 Anaerolineales bacterium
ACCGAACCGGCGTGGTATGTGATCCACTGCTATTCAGGATATGAGAATAAAGTTCGCCACAACCTCGAACAGCGTATCGAGACGATGGGAATGAAGGATCGGATTTTTGATGTCGTCATTCCAACGCAGGATGAGGTCGAAGTTCGGGATGGCAAACGCCGTACGGTGGAGCGCCATATTTTTCCGGGTTATGTTCTCGTGAATTTAATTCTCTCGGAAGAGTCTTGGTACGTTGTACGTAATACTCCGGGTGTAACAGGTTTTGTCGGCATGGGAAACCAGCCTACACCTCTGCGACCCGAGGAAGTTTCACAAATCGTCAAGCGCATGGAGGCTGAAGCGCCGACCATTAAGGTATCATTCAAGGTTGGCGAACGCGTCCGCATTGTTGATGGACCGTTTAATGATTTCCGCGGCACGGTTTCGGAAATTGATATGGAGCGCACAAAAGTGCGTGTGATGGTGTCGTTCTTTGGACGCGAGACACCGGTTGAACTGGACTTCCTGCAGGTGGAGAAGTCATAATTTGTAAATCACATTGAACCGCAAGGTTCGATGTTGAGTGGGAGGGCGTCCCTTAATCGTCCGCTAAAACCACACCTGTTCCTGCATCGCAGGTGCAGGCAAGGAGATAAAAGAATGGCAAAGAAACTAAAGGCAATCGTTCGTCTCCAGCTTGAAGCTGGCAAAGCCAATCCGGCGCCGCCCGTGGGTCCCGCGCTGGCTGGTCATGGAATCAATATCATGGCCTTCTGCAAGGAATATAATGCCCGCACAGCAAATCGTCCGGGTGAGACGCTTCCTGCAGAAATCACCGTTTATACAGACGGTTCGTTCACGTTTGTGTTGAAGACTCCACCCGCCGCGGTGTTATCGCGAAAAGCCGCGGGTGTGGCAAAAGGTTCGGGCGTGCCGAACAAGGATAAGGTCGGTAAGGTGACGCGCAAGCAAGTCCGCGAAATCGCCGAACTTAAGATGAAAGATTTGAATGCGATCGATGTCGAAGGCGCCATGAAGCAAGTCGAAGGCACGGCGCGTTCGATGGGAATCAATGTTTTAGATTAACTTGTGGGAGGGCTGACCGCCCGTTTGCACCACGGAGGATAAAATGCCGAAACAAGGAAAGAAATACAGGGCCGCTCTGGCCAAGGTTGACCTAGACAAGCAATACACACCTCAAGAGGCTGTGGCGCTTGCGAAGGATACTGCTTATACCAAGTTTGATGCCAGTGTGGAAGTTCACATGCGCACTGCGCTGGATCCGCGCCAAGCGGACCAACAAGTACGTGATGTGGTCGTTTTGCCAAATGGCTTGGGTAAGTCTGTGCGTGTGTTGGTTTTTGCATCTGGTGAAGGCGCTGTGACCGCTCGTGCCTCCGGCGCTGATCTCGTTGCGGATGACGATGAAACGTTGAAGAAAATCGAAGGCGGCATGACCGATTTCGATGTCGCTATTGCCACGCCCGATATGATGGGCAAGGTCGGTCGTTTGGGACGCGTGCTGGGTCCGCGCGGGCTGATGCCGAATCCCAAAGCTGGAACCGTCGTCCCACCGCAGGATATGGCGCGCGCCATCAAGGAAGCCAAAGCCGGGCGCGTTGAGTTTCGTCTCGATAAAACCGCCAACATTCACGTGGTGATTGGCAAAGCATCTTTTGATGCCAATAAACTCTATGAAAACTTTGAGGCTCTGATGGACGCGATCAACAAAGCGCGTCCTGCGGGAGCCAAGGGTTTATATATCAAGCGCATCGTTGTCAATGCTACAATGGGGCCAGGGATCAAAATTGATCCCAGCCTCGCTCTCTCAGTAGAGGCTGTCAAGTAGAAATACTTGTATCCTAAATAAGCCACTGCCAATGACGGCGGGTGTTCATCTTCTGATGAACTTAATATCCTGCTTAGGCAGAGACTCAAAGCAAATCCAACCCAACCGGGTTGTGTCCTTTCATGGACGTTGCAAAAAGTCTTTGCCTGCTCATGGTAGGTTCTTGTCCTACAGCAAGTGGCAAAGACTTTTTGATTGAAAGGAGGTGATACTCGTTGGCTATTACTAAACAGCACAAGGAAGAAGTTCTCGAGACCTATCGAGATTGGATGAAGCGCAGTCAAGCCGTGATCCTCGTGGAGTATACAGGTGCCACGATGAAGAACATGGATGCGATCCGTTCCAAAGTACGCGAATCGGGTGGAGAATTCCATGTGGTCAAGAATACATTGGTTCGCCGCGTCTTCTCGGACAACGGCTGGAATTTGCCCGAAGGGTATTTTGCTCAGTCGACGGCTGTTTCATTCGCATTTACCGATCCTGCTGCAACTGCCAAAGCTCTTTCGGACGCGACCAAAGGCATGGAATTTGTTAAGGTCAAAGGCGGCTATATGGCCGGCCAGGCCCTGACGTCTACTCAAGTTAAAGCGTTATCCGAATTGCCGCCACTACCTGTTGTCCGCGCACAATTGCTCGGCGTGTTGCAGGCTCCGGCTGGAAAACTGGTTCGCACGATCGCTGAACCCGCACGCTCTCTGGCTTCGGTATTCCGTGCCTATTCGGAAAAGGCGCAAGCCGCCGCGTAAGTAATGCAAGTAGGTTTTACTGCGAATTGCAGTAACATAATATCAAATAAAAATATCTTTCTATAAGAAAGCAAGGAGTTTATTACAATGGCTGCAAATCTCGAAAATTTGGTAGAGGAACTGAGCAAACTCTCGGTTCTCGAAGCCGCTGAATTGGTCAAGTCCCTTGAAGCGAAGTGGGGCGTTTCCGCTGCCGCTCCGGTCGCGGTTGCCGCTTCCGCCGCCGCCGCTTCCGCCGAACCCGTCGAAGAGAAAACCGAATTCGATGTGATCATCAAGGATGCCGGCGCGAAGAAGATTGACGTTATCAAAGTTATTCGCCAACTGACCAGCCTTGGTCTCGGCGAAGCTAAGACAATGGCTGAGACTGCCGGAGGCAAGGTTCTTTCCGCCGTTGGCAAGGATGCCGCAATGGATGCCAAGAAGAAGCTGGAAGAAGCTGGCGCTTCCATCGAAGTCAAGTAGATTTAATAGATTCAACAAAAAGACGACTCAAAAGAGTCGTCTTTTTGTTTGTGTTTCCTTCAAAGTTACGCTGCGTATGTTTCAATCTTCCGAATCACCATGACTACTTTACCTTTGATTTCCAAGGGCACATCTTTGTTAATATAAATTGGTTCCATGGTTGGGTTGGCAGGTTGTAGGCGGAAACGATCTTTTTCTTTGAAGAAATATTTCAACGTTGCTTCGTTATCGCGAGGTAACCATACGGCAACCATTTCACCGTTGCGAGCTTCAGCAGTACGCTTCAATACAACAATATCGCCGTCATTGATCATGGCATCAATCATTGAATCACCTTTGACTTCCAGAGCATAAAGATCGGTACCTTTTTCTTTAGGGGGCAGAAGGTTGCGGGCTACATCCACGGCATTGGCTTCATTATCAGTTAGGTAGTTAACTCCAGGTTGAAGTTCAGGTAAGGGAATGCCTGCGGCGATCGGTCCAAGAATAGGGATTCGCAACGTGTCAACAGAAATATTTGCACCTGTTACGCGTAAGCCGCGGGAAATTTTCCGGTCGCGTTCGATATAACCGTTCTTCTCGAGTTGATCAAGATAATAATTAACGACCGATGTGGATGAAATATCGCAACCCTCACCAATCTCTCGGATGGAGGGTGGATGCTTGTATTTGCGCTGATACTCCTGAATAAAATCCAGGATCTTTTGGTGTCGTTCCCCAATCCCTTTACTTTTTCGAACCATCATCATTTGTGCCTCCTGAGCTAACCGATTGCTTGATTAGAATCATAAGTCGCTCATTTGTGCTATGAATGATACCTGAACATTCGTTCGATGTCAAGATTTTATTGTGATTTTGTTTAGAACTCAATTGCTGCCGATTTCTTAAAAAGATGTGTTTTTGTGGGTGAACGGAGAAAAAAATAAATTACTATCACTATAATTGATTTTAATATTGAAATATTTAATAAAAATACTTGACAAAATAATGATATTGAATATAATTTTAAAAAACAAGGAATAAGAGAAAGGAGAGCATTATGTTTTATTATGATCGACTTAATGACGATTATGCCATCCATCAACGCAATTGCAGTTATCCAAAGGATGGGTTGGATGTTTTAGTTGCTGATGCAGAAGCGAAAAGAACGAGTTGGTACAAAGGCATAATGTCGCATGTTGGAGATGCTTTGGTCTCCATTGGAAATTCTATGAAAGAACACGCTAGCGAGATCAAATCCACAACTTTGTCTCCATTGGCGAGGTGAAGAAATGAAACCATCCTTGAATAAATGTCCTGTGTGTGGCGATACCTTGTTGGTTGCTCGTTATCATTGCGATACATGTGATACCGTTATCGAAGGCCGCTTTGAAAATAGCGCTTTTCCCGGTTTGACTGTTGAGCAGATCGAATTTGTCAAAACCTTTGTTCGATGCGAAGGCAAGATCAATCGTATGGAAGGGGAACTGAATTTATCATATCCCACTATCCGTAATCGTCTGCATGAAATTATCCGCTCGATGGGATATGAACCAGGCAAAGATGAATCACCGGATGTCAGCGAAGAGAAGCGGCGTTCTGTTCTTGAAGATTTGGATGCTGGGAAGATTTCAGCAGAAGATGCTATGCGCGTTCTGCGCGGTGAGGAGTAAATCATGACTACTCAAACTTTGTCTGTTGGCTCCAATCCTGAAGTTGAAATAACAAATGTTGGCGGCGATCTGATTGTTCAGGGATGGGAGCGCGCTGGTCTCGAAGCTCGTAGTGATGATTCGCCTCGCATTGAGCAGGATAATGACCAAGTGACTCTATCCTGTGGAGGCGACTTAAATGTTTCTGTGCCGCGTGGAGCAAGCATCACCATCAGTTATGTTGGTGGCGATTTGAAAGTGGAAAACTTGGATGGCAACGTGGAACTTTCCTTTGTCGGAGGTGACGTGATATTGCGGAACATCACTGGCGAGGTTTCAGTAGAAGGTGTGATCGGCGGTGAGACACAGACGGAAAATGTGCGCAAGATTATGATGAGCGCGCGAAATGGCAAAGTTGGCGCAGATGTTTCGGCAAAGGTTCAACGCAAAGTGGATGAAGCGATGCGCCGAGCTGATCGTCAAATTCACGAAGCTGAACAAAAAATGCGTCATGTAGAACAAGGAATGCGCTATGCTGGGCAACCCATTCCGCCGCGCGATCCATCTTCGCGACGCTTCAATTTTGGTTTGAACACTTCTGAAGCCGAAAACGCGAATCAGCCCGTATCTGATGAAGAACGCATGACAATCTTGAAAATGTTGCAGGAAAAGAAAATCACATCTGAAGAAGCGGATAAATTGTTGGCGGCGCTTGAAGGAGGCGAGTGATGTCTTCCGAAGAACGGCAGCAGATTCTCAAAATGGTGGAGGATGGCAAGATCAGTGCGGATGAAGCGATGAAGTTGATGAAGGCGCTGGATGAATCCTCCGTGGAAATGGAAATCATCGAAGCCGCGCCCACCTCTTCATCCGGAACGGAAGCGGAATCGGATTCAAAGAAGCCGAACGCGCCTGAATTTGAAGAAGTCGCGCGCCGGGCGCGTCGACTCTGGCAAATCCCATTGTGGATCGGTGTGTTGATCACAGTGTTGTCCGCGTATTGGATGTATACATTTGTCAACGCGTC
>DATCTP010000279.1:0-2674 GCA_036567885.1 Anaerolineales bacterium
TTCAGATGGAATCTCCAAAGCTTCTGCCAACGCTAATTCCAATGAAAGCGATGGCTGCCATCCGCCGCGCGTATCAACCGCGGCGTTATTGAACGATTTCATCATCCGCAAAACATCCGGCGTGGAAAACGATTTGGCATCGAGGGTCATTCGCTCTTTGACATCTTTTGTAGCTTCGACCTGATCGCTGTTGCCGAGTTGAACGAGCATCAAGCCGCGCAAGTATTCCACGATTTGACGCGCCAGCGAACGCGGATCAGCGCCAGCATCCAGCGCGCGATGAATCGTATCAAGTCCGGCTGCAGGCACATGATCGCGAATGGATGCGATGAGATCAAGCACGCTTTGACTCGTGGCAGTGCCGAGCACCGTTTGCGTGAGTTGAAGCGTGATCTTCGTTCCGGCTGAAGCGAGTTGATCGAGCAATGAAATCGCATCGCGCAAGCCGCCGCCCGCCTGACGCGCAATCGTTGCCAGCGCATCCTCATCGGCTTGAATCGTTTCGGCTTTGACGATTGCTTTGAGTTGACCGACGATCTCATCCACCGGCACGCGTCGAAATTCGTGGCGCTGGCAACGCGATAAAACCGTCGCAGGAATTTTATGGATTTCGGTGGTGGCTAAAACAAAGATGGCATGAGGCGGCGGTTCTTCCAATGTTTTGAGAAGCGCATTGAACGCCGCCGTCGAAAGCATGTGGACTTCATCAATGATATAGATTTTGTATTTGCCTTGCGACGGCGAGAAGTTGATCTTGTCGCGCAAATCGCGCACATCGTCCACGCTGGTGTTGGAAGCCGCATCAATTTCGATCAAGTCCATAAAACGATTCTCGTTGACGGCTTTGCAATTCTCGCATTCGTTGCATGGACGCTTGGCTCGATCTTCATCAAGACAATTCACCGCTTTTGCCAAAAGCCGCGCCAGTGTGGTCTTGCCGGTGCCGCGCGGACCCGCGAACAAATAGGCGTGTGCGACGCGGTCAGCTACGATGGCATTCTTCAGCGTTTGGACGACATGTTCCTGTCCAACCACTTCGGCCCATCCTTGCGGACGATATTTACGGTAAAAGGCTTGTGACATATTCGCAGTTAGCTTTCAGCAATTCACATTTCGTTGAACCGTCAATTTCGCAATGTTCGCCAAGTTTTTTATTTTTTCTTCGCGCTCTTTGCGATCTTCGCAGTTTAAAAAATCACGGCACCGGATAACTATCTTGTGGATTTCCATTCGCATCGGTCAACACTACATTCTCACCCGAACTCCACGCGGCTTTATTATTGCCCCAGTATAAATCAACTGCGGTATTCGTGCCTGCCGCCGTATGCACCCGCACCGCGCCGTTTGTAAATAATTTGAACGGCGGAAAAATAAAATCATTGCCGTTCGTATCTTTGAGATGCCAGCCGGTCAAATCAAGTTCGCCGTTGCCTTTATATTGAATGGTCACCGTTTCGATGCTCAACGTCCCCGCGCCGACCACGCTGATGATTTTGACTGTGCCTTGTTGAAGCGTGGGAACGGTAACCGCGTTCATCCCCGACGATGAAACGGGCGCGGCCACCGGCGGCAGAGTCGCCGCTCGATAGTTGCGGTCATACCAATAGAGAATGGTCAGCGTCACACAGGCGGAGATAAAGACGTTGAGCAGGAGATAAAAAATCAAACGACGGCGATCCATGTAGTTTGTATGATAGCACAAAACGTTTTAACGTTCCATCATCAGCGCGACCCAATCCCCCATTTGACTTTTCTCGCTCATTCTTAGACCTTTGGCTTGCGCGGCCTCGATCACGTTTTGACTCTGCTCTTGCAGGATTCCACTTAAGATGATCGCACCGTTCGGCTCGACCAAATCCGCCAGCCCGGCGTCAAAGAGACGGATGATGATCGGCGCGAGGATATTTGCCACCACCAGCGGTGCGGATTTGAATGCAAACTTGCCGTCCAATATTTCTTTCACCGAACCTTGACCCAGAATTAATTCTTCACGAATTCCATTCGTATCTGCATTCTCGCGCGAGTTCTTGACCGATTCCAAATCAATATCTACGCCGAGAGCAACTTTGGCTCCGAGTTTCAATGCGGCAATGGATAAGATACCAGAGCCACAGCCAACATCAATCACATTCCAAACCCTAAAGGTCTCTGAGACCTTTAGGGTTTTTCCTATTAACGCCAAACATAACTGCGTGGTCGGATGCGTTCCCGTGCCAAACGCCATACCGGGATCAATTTTGATCGGAATGCGATTCGGTTCAGGCGAATCCAGCCAGGCAGGAACGATCATCAATCGCTTCCCGATTGGAATCGGTTTGTAATGCTGTTTCCATGCTTCCATCCAGTTTTGATCCGCGATGGGAGTGAACGTCGGCGCGGGCAATGGTTGGATTGTGCCAAGGTAGTAAAGCGACTCTTCCAGCTTCTGCCGCGTCTCTTCGATATGTTCATCCATCGACAAATAGGCGCGGACGGTGATCGGTCCCGTTGCGGTGCCTTCATCTTCATCGTTGAGGAACTTTACGCCCTGCTCAGTCATCACGCCATTGGGAGCGAAGCGCGCCAACACATCCGCTACGGCTTCGGCTAATTCACCATTGACAGTCAGAGAAACTTCAAGCCAGTTTGTCATTTATTTTCTTCCGGCGGTTTCATCGTGCTGAAACTTCGATAG
>DATCTP010000280.1:0-2524 GCA_036567885.1 Anaerolineales bacterium
CAATACGCCAGCTAAACGGACTTCGATCAAAGATTCTAAACGTGCTTCAATTTCCTCGAGATTCATTTTCGATTCTTGCCAACGTCACGATGTGACTATTATAGAGGTGTTAAGATGTTTACGCAAGTGGTATTTGGCATCCTATTGTTTTTGTCAGGTTCTGAGCAATGCCCCACAGTTAGGACATTTCACTTCGCTGGGCTCCATCACAAATCCGCAGTTTGGGCACGTTTTTGGCTGGGATTTACCAAGCGGTGCGCCGCATGCCATGCAGTCTCCTGCGCCGACCGGATTTGCCGTTCCACAGTATTCGCAAACGATGCGATTCAACCGCGCAGAAAGCTGATGACTGGCTCCAGCCGCTTGCACCGCCTGATTGATAACCGTCCATACGTGCTCAGTGAGTTGCAGATTTTCAACATCCTGGGCAAGATCATCGAGACGACCGATCAAGCTGAACGGATTTTGTAATGCGGCGACTACCGTCCAACCCAACGAAGTTGCCGTACCTAGCCATTCCTGTTGTCCGATCTGGATCATGATGCCATCGGCTACTTTTTGGATGGATGCCGTCAGCGCGGTTTGACCTCCGGATGCCGCGCCCGGACGAGTTCCGATTTGAACCGCAAGATGGTCCGCCTGCCCAAGGATTTGGGCGCGCAGATTGCCGCGATTGAATTCTGCTAACAGCGCCTGCGCTACGTCTGATGGATTTATGTCGCCGTGATAGATTTGCCGATCCATAATTTAGATTATAATCTCGAAACGATTTTTCTTTCAGGTAGTATAACGAAATGAAGCGTTTCTGGTTTCAACTCTCTTTGTGGATCATCATGCTCGCATCCATTCTTGGACTTGTGCTGGTCATGCCCAACGTAACTTCTGTCCACGCTCAAGTAGTATCCACGCCGACCCTCGCGAACAGCGCACAACCTTACATCACCAATACCTATACAACCGAACCGTTCGTCAATGTCCGCGCCGGACCCAGCTCGGTTTATTACGGAGATCCGATCGGTGAATTAGCGATTGGCGCAACCGCACCGGCCTTAGCAATCACATCCGGCCATGATTGGATTGAAATATCTTTTTCCTCTGGGCCCAATGGCGTGGGGTGGGTCTACGCGCCCTTCGTGACTTTGACGGGTGCGCCGCCTATCATCGAACCTCCGCCTACTTTTACTCCAATTGCTGTTTCAACTATTGATCCGGCTCTGGTTGCAACCTTCAGTCTTAAGCCAACAGAAACGCGTCTGCCAACGTTCACCCCTCCTGCGCCGCTGGTCATCCCGACTTTTTCTTCCGCACCTGTGGATACTTCAGCACACTTTCCTTTTGGAATTGTGATTATTAGTTTAGGCATTGTTGGGGTTTTGGGAATCGTAATTTCCCTTGTGAGTCGACAATAATGCGTTCGCGCAAGTTGATTGTCTTTTGCCTGCTTATATTGGCGGCTGTATTGTTTGCAACCATCAATATCCCCGCGCCGGTGTTCGTTCATGCCCAGCAGCCGACCGGTTCCATTCCTACGGTGACCGGTACGCCGCCCGGTCCGATGGTCACGGTTTATCTAAACATCGATCAAGTGGATGTTTATGCGGGACCAAGCAGTTATGATTATCCTGCGGTCGGCGTGATGCTTGCAGGGGAACAAGCCCCGGCGCTGGGACGCGCGGAAGGTCTGGATTGGATCGAAATTCAATATCTCGGCATCTCTGATTCGGTCGCGTGGATTTATGCGCCATATGTATCCCTAACCAGCGGAATTACCTTGCCAATCATCCCGGTCCCTCCCACGCCGACTCCGGCTACGACCCCCACAATTAATCCGACCCTGTTCTTGGCTTTGGTCCCTGCAGTAACATCCACGCGTTTAGCCACATTCACTCCGCCTGCTCCAGTCTCTGTGCCTACTTTTGTCGACCAAGCACAACGGTCCGGTTCCGTGCCCATCGGATTGGTGATTGCGGGCCTTTTATTTATTGGTGGATTAGGCGTTGTAATTTCGTTTCTGCGCGGACGTTGAAGTAGTTGCTATTTGAAAAGAAAAGACCGGATCATGATCCGGTCTTTTGCGTTTTAGTTATTGCAAGAACAGGAACCGCCGCAAGCGCATCCTTCTTCGCTATGCTCGTGTGCGGGGGCATTGGGGCTATCCACGATAAAGCCTGCGCCGCGATCTGGATCGTTTACAAAGTCAATGTGAGCGCCGCGCAGATAATCGATAGAAACCTCATCTACCACAACCTTTACACCGTTTGCATCGAAGGTTGTATCTTCGGTGCGGATATTATTTTCCAGCGCCATGCCAAAATTCACTCCGCAGCATCCGCCGCCAGACACAAAAACCCGCAGGGCATAACCGCTCAATTGGCGTTCGGTGATAATACTGTTTATTGCTTCGGAAGCCGCAGGAGAGACGGTAATGGTTTGGATATCAAGTTCTTCTAGCATTTTTTCTCCAGTCGGAAATAAATTTGACCTATCTTATCAGAATAATTCTGCTCTGTCAATTGCATTCGCG
>DATCTP010000281.1:0-13083 GCA_036567885.1 Anaerolineales bacterium
AAGGCATTCAGCCGCGTGATAAATTCCGATGCGGGAGTGGTGAAGAACACGATGAAGACAGTGAGGAAGCATAACAGCGTGCCCCACCACATTACATGCTGGAAGCGCACATAGTTCTTGAAGCCGCTGACCAATAGCCACAGCGCCAAAGCGGCATTCAAGATGCTGACAATGATGATACCCGTTGATGTGGTAAACCAAACTCCCCAACTAGAAAACGTAGCATTGCCCATTGTCGCACCCAAGCCGAGGAACAACGGCGCGAAACCAAGATACGAAACCAGCCAGCCGGAAAGCGCCACCCATTGCAAAATCCAGATCACGAACCCGGACATCACCACGGTGAACGCCACTCCGCCGCCAAACACACGACTTTGGAACACATAGTCGCCGCCGGAGCGGGGCAGAGCTGTGGAAAGCCAAACATACACAAAGGCGATTGGAATTTCAATAACCATCGCCAACAAAATTCCCCAGACCAATTTGCCGCCTGGCAACGCGCCCGGCGCCCATAAATAAGTCCAGGGAAAAATCAGGCCCATCGTCAGGATGTTATAGACGAAGGCTGAATATGGAGACATGACACGCACCAATCCCGATGCTTTGCGGGTAAAGACTTCAGGTTTTGCAACAGTAGCCATTACAGTTCTCCTTTGGTTTAAGAATTGGATATGACAATTGATGAGACTCTAGCCTTGCATCACTCCATGTGTGCCTCCTAAAGAATTCCAGATTAGCCGCTTGTCATTTGATAGCCTTGAATTTCGCCATCCACAAAATTCACCAGACAGCCGCGTAACACTCCCTCCCCGTATTCACTGCCTGGATTAATACACGTTGTGCGTCCGATCTTTGCCACTGATTGCGACTCGTGGATGTGTCCGTGCAATCCCAGCATCGGCTTGTATTTTTCAATCGCAGCGCGGACCGATTGGCTGCCGGCACCGTAAAGAACCGGCTGTCCGCCCTCGACGATTTGTTCCGGTGGGTCTTTCGTCCAATCCAGCATCGGACAGGTATCCAACGTTGAATCTTTGGGCGGGTCATGAAAGTTGAAAATGGTTTTATTCATATCGGGAACTTTCTGGATCATTTCCTCGATCATTGCTCCCAATTGTTCATCCGTTACTTCACGCGGAGTCTTCCATGGCGTCGGTGTGCTGAAGCCAACCGAAATCATCGAGTGATCGTCATCAACCATCATGGACTCGCCTTCACACGTGAAGAAAGATTTTGTTCCTTCGCGCTTAATAGCGGTTAACACTTCCGGGTCATCATCGTTGCCGCCTGTCACAAAGCATTTGATGCCGGAGCCTTTCAAGCGCTCCTCCGCCAAGTCCACCCATTTGCTCAATCTCGCCCGGGCTTGTTCGTGAAATAAATGATCCACGGCTTTCGGATCCACCGATATGGCGCGAAATTCCTCTTCCTCCATAACTTGATAATAGAACCCTAACGTATCGAGCCGATCCGTGAGGCTCTTAAGTTCTTCCGGCGTACTCAGATGTTCTACGCGTCCTTGCAAGGTGGCGCGATAATTTCCGCTTCCTTCTTTGATAATTGGAATCAGCAACTTGCCGGTAATGTCTCCACCCATCACGAGAACGTTCGCTTCGTAGAACTTTCCGGCGTTAATGAACTTTCGATACGTGCGTTCCGAGCCGTGCAAGTCTGTTGCAAAGAACAAACGCGTCGGCTTCTTGCTGGATTTTTTTGTAAAGAAAGGCATTTCGACTCCTCAAAATAAAAAGTCCAATAGCCGAAAACACGCATCAGGCTTTGGCATGATTCGTTTCAACAATCAAAGTATCTACCGAATGGGCCGCAAGCGATTCAATCGCCGATGCGTCAATTGCCTCATCCGTTACCAGCTTATCAATTTCATCCAAACTTGCCACTTGAAAATTGGAAACCATACCCCACTTGCTGTGATCGGCCGCGATCATCACTTGACCTTTGGTGTGCTCAATCATGAGCCGCACAATCTCCGCTTCCGCATTGGATGGAACCGTACACCCATGCTTCAAGCTGATCCCGTCCACGCCGATGATGGTTTTATTGGCATATACCTGTTTTAAGTTCTCGATTGCGAATCTTCCTGCAACAGATAAAGAACGAGGCTGGAATTCTCCGCCGATCAAATAATGATGAAATCCCGGCTCTCCCATTTCCAGTGCGGCATGAAGGTTGTTGGTCAAGACGGTGATATCCGCATCGCTTCGAATCTGACGAATGACCTGCGTGGTTGTGGTGCCGCTGTTGATAAAGACAATATCCCCATCGTTGATTAATGAGGCGGCTTTCGCACCGATCAGTTGTTTTTCTTCCGGGTGTTTTTTCGCTCGTTGCTGATATTCCGGCTCCAGCGTTATTCTTTGACTGAGCATGGCTCCCCCGTGCGTTCTTTCGATAATTCCCTTTCGCTCCAGCCAATCCAAATCCCGCCACACGGTCGCTTCAGAAGTTTCCAGCATTTTATAAAGATCAACCGTTCGGGCGATCTTATGCGTTTCCAGATACTTCTGAATCTGTTCTCGCCTTTGAGCTGGAATGAGTGTTTTACTCATCAACCAAACCTTGGAATAGTGAAGGAAGTTGAATGCTTTAAAGGGGGATTATATAGGAATCTGAAAGAAATTGCAAGTTTTTGTTTTATTAGTTATAATGATACTTTGTAACAAGGTATTTACTTGTCCGTTTTTTAATCGGCTAAATGCCACAGTTTGATCCTAGGAGTCGTTTATGACCGGCACCGCGATTGGGATGGGCGAACAAAATCAAAACGAACGCGATAAGTTTGAAAATGAGTTGAAACGTATCCTGAAGGCTGCCGATGAATCAGGAATTATCCTGCGCGTGATCGGTTCATTGGGATTTCAAATGCACTGTCCGAAATTCGGTTTTCTCCAAGCCGCCATGGGACGCGCTTACACCGATATTGATTTTGCCGCTTACAGTAAACAGACCAAGCAGATTCAGGAGTTGATGAGCAAACTAGGCTACAAAGAGAACCGCGAGGTTTTCATTGTCTCTGAGGGCGAACGCTCGATTTACGAAAAGCCGGAAGCGGGTCTGCATCTGGATGTCTTCTACGAAAAATTGGATTTCTGCCACACCATCTTTTGGGCAGGGCGCTTGGAAATTGATTCACCGACCATTCCGCTAGCTGAACTGCTCCTCGAAAAAATGCAGATCGTCCAAATCAACGAAAAAGATATTATCGATACGATCATGTTGCTTCTTGAACATTCTTTGGGCGATAGTGATAAAGAAATAATCAACATCAAACGCATCGCCGAAATATGTGGCAATGATTGGGGCTTTTGGCGTACGGTCACAATGAACCTTGAGAAAGTGCGTGTCCTTGCTCAAGGATATTCGCAGCTTACGGCTGAACAGAAATCCCGCGTGGAATCTCAGGTGAACGAAGCCATGGCGCGTATCGAAAAGGAACCCAAGTCGCTGGCGTGGCGTTTGCGGGCGCGCGTCGGCGACCGCGTCAAATGGTATAAAGATGTGGATGAGGTCCAATAAGGAGGATTGCCATGACGAAACTTGTCCGTGACTTAATGCACCCCGGCTTGCTGACTTGCAGACCCAACGCGGCTTTGGGCCAGGTGGCTGTTTTATTGAATCAACACCATGTTCATGCGTTAATCGTTGCCGACCGAGATGGTCGCCCGTTGGGCATAATTTCGGATATTGATCTATTGGCAGGCGAATGGCTGTCGGTAGATAGCAAAAGCCTGGCGACGATGCGCAAACTGACAGCGGCTGATCTGATGTCGAAGCCGGTAGATTCGGTGGAAGCGAATCTGCCGTTGACCGAAGCCGTTCGCGAATTAATGGATAAAGATGTCAGCCGTCTGCTGGTGACCGATAAGGGCAAACCGGTCGGCGTAATCTCGCTTTCGGATTTTGTCGCCAGCATTGCACAGGAGGAAAAGCCGCGCCGCGAAAAAGTTGCCGATGTGATGTCCGATTCGATTCTGGTGTGCCGCGATCAAACCCCAATCTATTCTGCGGCTCGCACGATGACCCAAGCCGGCTGGCGCTCGGTTTTGGTTGTGGATGCAAAAGGTGTTCCACAAGGCGTTGTCAGCGGCAAGGACCTTTTACCGTTTGTGAAAGACGGCGTGGACGAGACATTGACCGTGCGCGATGTCATGCACCCGGCGCTTACCATTGATATCAATGCCAGTTTGCAGGAAGCGGCAGATTTGATGATCAAGAAACATTATCATCGTTTAGTGGTGGTTGATGATAAACACCCAGATGCATTTCCGCTTGGGATTATTTCTTCCTTCGATATCGTCGCGGAGATGGCAAGACCGGCTTCGATCTGGCAAGCCTAGATTTCAAAAGGTATTACATCAAGTAATACCTTTATATTTTTCACTATACATGCAGATCGCATACCAAACGATCTGCGAACAAGGAGAATTACATGGCTGAATTACCTTCACAAGCACAGGTGGTCGTCATCGGCGGCGGAGTGGGCGGAGCAAGCATTGCCTACCATCTTACGCTTATGGGCTGGAAGGATGTGGTTGTCGTTGAACGCCACGAGTTGACATCAGGTTCGACGTGGCATTCGGCAGGGCTGGTGGGGCAGATGCGATCGGATGCCAATCTCACGCGCATGATGCACTACAGCACTGATCTCTATCGCAAACTAAAAGATGAAACCGGGCAGGATACATCTTGGCGTGAAGTGGGAGGCTTGCGGCTCGCTTCTTCCGCTGAACGTATGGAGGAGAATAAGCGTCTCGTGGGAATGGCGCGTTCCTTCGGTGTTCCAATGGAATTGATCTCACCAAAAGAAGCACAAAAGATGTTTCCTTTGATGGATATTGAAGGCGTGATGGGCGCGGCGTACACGCCCAATGATGGCAGCATCGATCCAACTGGTCTGACCAACGCGCTTGCCATCGGCGCAAAGAATCGCGGCGCCAAGATATTTACCAACACCAATGTGGAAAAGATCAACGTGAAGAACGGACGTGTTAGCGAGGTGGTGACGGATAAAGGTTCGATCAAAACGGAAATCGTGGTGAACGCTTCTGGTCAGTGGGGACGCGAAGTTGGGAAAATGGTGGGGTTGAATCTGCCGATTGTCCCGATGGCGCATTTGTATATTTTGACCAAGCCTATTGAAGGCGTTACGAAAACATTCCCCAATCTACGTGATCCGGATTTGCTCGTCTATTGGCGCGAAGAGGTCGGCGGTTTGGTGACAGGCGGATACGAACGCCAGCCTGAAACTTTTGGGTTGAACGGAATTCCGCGTGATTTCAAATTCCAGTTATTGCCGCCCGATTGGGATCGCTTCGCACCGTTGATGGAGAATTCGATCAAGCGCGTTCCGGCAGTTGAAAACGCAGAGGTTGTCAAACTATTGAACGGTCCTGAAGGCTTCACGCCGGATGGCGAATTTTTGTTGGGTCCAACATCCGTTAAAGGATTCTGGGTGGCGTGCGCGTTTTGCGCGCACGGACTGGCAGGCGCGGGCGGCATCGGCAAAACGATGGCGGAGTGGATCATTGATGGTCATCCCGAATGGGATGTGTGGCGGCTCGATGTGCGCCGCTTTGGCTCCAATTACAACAGCCTTGATTACACAGTGGCGCGCACGATTGAAACCTACACCCAATATTATGATATTCATTATCCCGGTGAGGAACGCATATCGCGCCGCGGCCAACGACTTTCGCCGACTTATTTCCGTTTGCGCGATCTTGGTTGTTCATTTGGCGAAAAGTTCGGATGGGAACGCCCGAACTGGTTCCGGGTTTATGAAGAGAAAGCCACGCACGGACATGAGCCTCAAGGCTGGTCGCGCCAGAACTGGTCACGTGCGATCGGTTACGAACATTTGATGACGCGTGAGAACGCCGGTCTGTTCGATGAAACATCGTTCAATAAATTTGAAGTGCGTGGACCCGGCGCGTTGAAGTTCCTGAATTATGTCTGCGCCAATAACATTGACCAACCGGTCGGTTCAGTGATCTATACTCAATGTTTGAATAAACGCGGCGGCATCGAAGCCGATTTCACGGTCACGCGTCTTGGCGATCAACGTTTTCTCATTATTACCGGCACGGCATTTGGTCAGCACGATGCCTCGTGGTTGTCCATCAACATGCCCGAAGATGGTTCTGTGACCATTGAGGATGTTGGTTCGTCTTATGCTTGCATCGGTTTGTGGGGACCGAAGGCGCGCAAGATTTTGGAAAAGGTTACAACCGATGATGTTTCCAACGCGAACTTTCCATATATGACTGCGAAATATATTACCGTTGGTGATGTGCCGCTCCTTGCTTCGCGCGTGACGTATGTCGGCGAGCTGGGCTGGGAGTTTTACTGCCCGATGGAATATGGTCTGCGTTTATGGGATATTCTCTGGGAAGCTGGTCAACCTGAAGGCATGGTCGCTGGCGGATATAAAGCCATTGACACATTGCGGCTCGAAAAAGGCTATCGTTATTGGAGCAGTGAGATCAGCCCCGACTACAATCCGCTTGAGGCGGGATTGGGATTCGCCGTCAAACTGGATAAACCTGATTTCATCGGCAAGGATGCGCTGGTCTTGGCAAAAGCGGTGGGCTTGACGCGTAAGTTGGTGTGTATCACTCTTGCCAATGATCGCATGATCGCTACCGGCAAGGAGCCGGTCCGAACGCTGGATGGAAAAATCATCGGATGGGTCGCGGCTGGAGGATTTGGTTATTCCGTCAAAAAGAGCATTGTGTACGCGTATATCCCGATTGAATATAGCAAACCCGGCACCAAACTTGAGATTGAGTTCTTCGGTGAACAGATTGGCGCCGTGGTCGTTTCGTCTCCGTTGTGGGATCCAAAAGGAGAACGAGTTAGAGCGTAAATGGCTATCCGATTGATATTGCTTCCAGGAAAGGAGAAGATGCCATGATCGAAAGCCCTGTTGAGCGGTTGATTAAGACGAACCTTGACATGGAGGTATGGTGGGATTCCTCACCTTTGATCTTTGACCAGTGGGTTCAGAAGTTGGTTAATGCGGCGGAACCATCCCGCAAAGCCACTTTGAAAGAGCAATTGCTGCGTCTCTATAACGCCGAACATCCGGAGCAGAGCGTCTTCAGAGGCTGTACTACCAATCCGCCGCTTTCCTGGGGAGCAGTTCAAAGCGATCCTAAATATTGGGGCGAATGGGTCAGTACATTGTGCCATGACAATCCGAAGCTGAGCCAAAAACGATTGGCGATGTTGACATACAAAGAAATTGTAAGACGCGGCGCGGAGATGTATCTGCCGATCTTCAAAGCCACCAACGGACGGTTTGGCTGGATCTCGGCTCAACTGGATCCTCGTCTCTTCGCCGAGGCGGAGCCAATGATTGAAGCTGCTGATGAACTGCGTGCCATTGGACCCAATATCATGATCAAGGTGCCAGCCAGCATGCAAGGTATCGAAGTTCTAAAAGTTCTCACATCCAAAGGGATCAGCACCAATACCACCACCTGTTTTACTCTGCCTCAGATTATGGCTTCCGCGGATGCCGTTATGGCGGGCATCAAGATCGCGGAAAAGAACAAAGTGGATATGAAGACTTGGCGCGCCGTTGTCACCATGATGATTGGGCGTCTGACAGAAAATGAAGCGCTCGATCTTCAAGCGGATCGGAAGAATATCAAATTATCTTGGCAGGAAAAGCATTGGTTCGGCATTGCAGTTTTCCGCCGGGCGTATCGCATGTTGACGGAAGGCGGCTATGCCAGCAAGTTGTTATCCTGCTCGATGCGCGTGGGTCCGCTCGTAGCCGGAAAGATGGAATATTGGGATATTCAAAAGGTGGCGGGCGGAAATATTGTATATACTTGCCCGCCGTATGTTTTGGAACCTCTTTTCGAACTGGATGATAATCTTAATTTCCGCCCTGAGATCGAAGAGGAAGTTCCGCAGCACATCCTGGACAAGATGTTGACGTTGCCGTACTGCATACAAGCATATGATCCGAATGGTTTGTCACTGGAACAATTCAACATTCATCCTGCCACAGTCAGTACGGTCGAAACTTTTTCAAAAGGCTTTTCCAGTTTGGAAGGATTTGTGGGCGAACGTATGGCTCATCCTGTGGCAAGCGCGGCGTAGCGTTGAGATAATTTTAGGGTTATAGGCTAAAACAAATTTGAGGACATATGGAGGTGTCTCGTTTCATATTTAACATTCGGAAAGCCATCGAAATTTGAAAGTTGAGCAGCACCAAATCTTAATCAGGATGAGGTTATGGTTATGACGCTTGCAATTGATAAGGCTATTTCGAAGGTTCCGTTTCTCGCCGAGTCGAAGAACATCAAGAAGACGCCATTAAGCGGCGGTATTACAAATCTAAATTTCAAGATCGATGCAGACGGTAAATCCTATGTGATTCGCCTGGCAGGCGAAGGCACGGAGATGTTGGGCATCAAGCGCGATGTGGAATACGCCGCGAACTACGCCGCCGGTCAGTTGGGCATCGCGCCGGATGTGGTTTACTTTATCGAGCCGGAAGGTTACATCGTGACGCGCTTCATCAACGGGAAACGCGTTCCGCCCGAAGAAATCACCAAGCCGAATAATTTAATGCGTGTTGCCCGCAAGCTGAGACTTTTCCATCGCCGTGCCCCCAAACTGAAAGGCGAGTTCAATGTATTCCGCCGCGTGGAAAACCTGACGAAAGTCTCACAGAGCAACCATTCCAAATTCCCGTTCGATTGGGATTGGATCATGCAAAAGAAAAACGAGATAGAGAAGGCTCTGCTGAAAGATCCGTACATTCCTACGCCGTGCCATGATGACCTGCTCAACTTGAACTGGCTGGATGAAGACGTGGCGGGCGAGATTGGCGAGCTTCGCTTGTTGGATTGGGAATACGCTGGTATGGGCGACATTTTCTTCGACCTGGGGAATTTCTCCCACCACCACCGCCTGAACGACGAACAGATCCGCATCCTGCTTCAGGAATATTTTGGTGAGGTGACTCCCAAGCATTTCGCCCGCCTGAAACTGATGGAGCCGATGTCTGAACTGCACGAGGCGATGTGGGGCACCACGCAGACCAGCATTTCGAAACTCGAAGAGGATTTTCAAGGGTACGCCGATTTATGGTTTGCCCGCTTCCGCCAGCACGTCACGGATTATCGCTGGGAACAATGGCTAAAGGATGTCGCGCAAAAGTCGCCGAAGAAAAAAGCGAAATAAGGAGAAGGTTGTACATCTTTCAGCTTTTCAAGAAAGAATCAAAAATTCGTTAGTGTTCAAACAAAAGGAGTAAATATGTCAATCGTAAATGCAAAAGAGATCATGGTCGAAGCGTTGAAGGGCAAATATGCCGTCGGCGCGTTCAATGTCACGGACTTGCTTCAATTCGAAGCGGTGATTGATGCCGCAGTCGAAAAGAAAGCGCCGGTCATCGTCCAGACTTCGGTCAAGCCGTCCCAATTCTTGGGCACGAGCATGATGGTGACGATCTATCGCAACCTGGCTTCATCCGCGCCGGTGCCGGTGTGCTTGCATCTGGATCACTGCACCGAGATTGATTACTGCAAGAAATGCGCGGATGCAGGTTACACCAATATTATGATCGACGCGTCCAAGAAAGCATATGAAGAAAACATTCGCCAGACGAAAGAAGTAGTGGATTACTGCCACAAGGTTGGGAATATTTCAGTTGAAGGTGAGTTGGGAACTGTAAGCGGTGTGGAGGATCAGGTCAAGGTCGCGGAAGATGAAGCGCAGTTGGCGAACCCGAAACAATCTGTGGAATTTGTCGAGCGCACCGGTCTGGATATTTTTGCCCCCGCCATCGGCACGGCACACGGTGTTTATAAGACGAAGAATCCGAAAGTTGATTTCGAGCGCATGGCGACGATCAACAAGATGCTGAACGGCAACGGAATCAAGACTCCGCTCGTAGTCCACGGCGGCACCGGTTTGCCAGAAGATTACATCAAGAAACTGCTGGCGGCTGGCGGCGCGAAGTTCAATGTGTCCACTGAATTGAAGCACACCTTGATTGATACCAAGTTCGAATACATCAGCGCACACCGCGACGAATACGATCCGGGCAAGATTGATGTGGCTGTCCGCGATGCGACCCGCAAAGCTGTGATCCATTGGATGGAAATGTTGGAATGTGTTGGTAAAGTTTAGATCAGTAAAAAATATCATTCAGGAGTCAAGCATGAAAAAGGTTGATGAGTATTACGCCCCGTGGGTCAAAGGGATTCCGATGTATATCTCGGAGCATATTGAAAAAGCATGGAGAGACCCATCCTTGCATCGCATGATGTCCAACGAAAACCCCAATCCGCCCTCCGATAAAGTGCTCGAGGCGATGATCAAGTATTCCAAGATGGCAAACCGCTATCCCGATCAGGGTTTGGTAGTGCGCAGCAAGATCGCCGAGATGAACAAGGTGGATGGTCCCGGCAACGTGATGATTGGCAACGGCTCGAGCGAAGTCTATGACAACGTCTTCCGTATGTTCATCGTCCCCGGCGATGAGGTCATTCAGCATACGCCCTGCTTCGGCATTTACGGATTGCGCGGCAAATTGCTGGGCGCAAAAATGGTGGACGTGCCGATGGTTTATAAGGATCATCTCATGCATTACGATCCCGATGCGATCTTGAAAGCCGTCACTGACAAGACCAAGATCATTGTGGTTGCCAACCCGAATAACCCGACCGGCAACTTCATGGATGCGAAGCACTTCGTCACCATTGCTGAAACCGGCATTCCGTTCGTTATTGATGAAGCCTATGTTGAATACGCCGGGCTTGGCATGTCGCAGGTGCAGTTGACCAAGAAATACAAGAACGTATTGATCACTCGCACGCTCTCGAAAGCATATGGACTGGCTGGCATGCGCTTCGGATATACCATCGCCGACAAAGAAGTCATTGACCAGATTGCCGGTTCGCTTCTTCCCTGGAACGTGGGGACGGTCCCGATGTGGGCGGCTCTCGCGGCTTTTGAAGATCAGGAAGGCTTGGCATATCGCGTCAAATTCAACAACAGCGAAGTGGACTTCATCACCGAATCCTTGAGCGACATTCCCGGCTTCTACGTCATGCCTTCCAAAGCCAACTACATCCTGTTTGATTGCGGCGAAACCGGCAAGACCGGCAAGGAAGTTTTGGCGTACGCAGAAACCAAAGGCATCATCCTGCGCGGCGAAAGCAAGAAATACGGCAGCGATGGCTGGTTCCGCGTTACCATCGGTTCGAAGGAAGAGAACCGTCTGTTCGTGGCTACCGTCCGCGAATTCTTTGGGATGAAAAAATAGATGTCATTGCGAGCGACACTTGCACCTGCGCTGCAAGTGCAAGTGAGCGAAGCAATCTCAAATTTAAAAGGAGATTGCTTCGTCGCCGCTTTGCGGCTTCTCGCAATGACGGGAGGTAAATATGGCACAAATCAAAGCTGCGTTTTTCGATCAGGACGGCGTGATCATCGATACCGAACGGGATGGTCATCGCGTTTCGTTTAATATGACGTTCAAGGAGTTTGGCTTCACCGATGAATGGAGCGTGGAGTATTACCATGAATTGCTCCAGATTGCAGGCGGCAAAGAGCGGATGAAGCATCATTGGAAAACCAAAGGCTTTTCCAGGAAGGTGACCGAGGAAGAGATTGATAAGCTCATTCCCGAAATGCACAAGCGCAAGACGGCGCTCTTTGTGGAATTGATCGAGACGGGAAAACTTCCGCTGAGGCCGGGCATTCATCGGTTCATGAAAGAAGCGATGGAGGCTGGTTTGAAGATCGGAGTCTGCACCACATCGAATGAACAAGCCGCGAAAGCTATCACCGAGAAAATCCTGAAAGATGTCAAGTTCGATTTGGTGTTGGCTGGCGATGTAGTCGGCAAGAAAAAACCCGATCCGGAAATCTATAATCTTGCATTGTCCAAATTAGGATTAAAGCCCGAGGAAGTTTTTGTGGTGGAAGACTCGAAGAACGGCGTAACTGCTTCCAAAGCTGCCGGGATGAAAACCATCGTGACCACGAATGGATATACCGAGAAGGAAGATGTGAATGCGGGCGATGTCATCGTCACTTGTCTCGGCGATCCAGCTGGTGAGAAGGCGGTTTTGCGAAAAGGCAACTTGTCCAGTTTTGATGGCGTAGTCCATGCGAAACAGTTGGCGGAGTTGTTTGGGAAATAAAGTTATAGGTAATAACAAAAGAGGCGCGGTATAAAATCGCGCCTCTTTTGTTATGAGGAGCCATGTTGAGTTAAGTCGGGCGACTCATCTCCAAATCCTTGCCATATCTAAAAGCAAGGCCAAACGACTTCTTAAAACAAATATGCACTTCCTATCCAAAATATTGGATGTTTTATCACGTTCACTATTCCCGCGTCACTATTTAGAACGTTGTGGGTTAGTTAACCAAATAATGGTTATGAACAATTGTGTTTCTTTTCCCAATCTTTCTTGCCCGGAGGCTGCATGTTGGATTTGAAAAACTAATCGAACCGCCAAATATTCGAAATAACCAACTTAATTTCACAAAGGAGAAGACTGAAATGGCTGATAAAGTTCTAGAGCAGGATAAGAAAGTATTGCACGGCATGGGCTATGCCCAGGAACTGTCACGCCGCATGAGCGGTTTTTCAAATTTTGCGATTTCCTTTTCGATCATTTGTATTCTGGCTGGCGGAATCACAACCTTCGCAGTTGCATTCAGCGCCGCGGGCGGTGCAGGGATTGGCATTGGCTGGCTGGTAGGTGGTTTGTTTGCAATGATTGTTGCTCTTGCAATGGGACAGATCGCATCCTCCTACCCGACTGCTGGCGGGCTTTACCACTGGAGTTCTCATCTCGGTGGAAAAGCTTGGGGCTGGGCGACGGCTTGGTTCAACTTGTTGGGTTTGATCTTCGTTGTATCCTCGGTTGCCGCAGGAGCCTTCCAACTCTTCCGTGACTTGGTTCTAAACGGAATCTTCGGCGTGGATGTCACTGGCGCGGCTTGGCAGGCAAGCGGAACCGGTTTGCCGGGATGGATTTGGTTGCTGGGTACGGCTCTCATCCTCGCGACACTGGCGATCTTCAACCA
>DATCTP010000282.1:0-7728 GCA_036567885.1 Anaerolineales bacterium
TTAACTCACCTTACGCAATCAACTAAAAATGGCGTAAACTTTGGTGATGAGCGACGAAGACTTGCTGGATCTATACAGTGACTATCTTGTGAGTGCATTTGGACAGACCACAGCTACAGGGTTGGCGGCCTTGCTGGAAGGACAGGTCAGCCCTGACCAGTTTGGAGGAATGTTTCAGGCTATAATCTACAAAAGAGTAGAGATAATCGAAAGTAGAGTTGTAGGCGGCATCTATGTTCATGCGTAGCATAGTAATCGGCGGATATGATGAAGGCAAAAGGAATTGCGATTGTGCAGGAGAACCCTATGCGTAAAATGATTTTTCTTGTGATCGTGTTGTTATTGGCATCATGCAGTGCGCCAACTCAGGTTCCTACCGTCACTGCTACAGCAGTTCTCGTTGAGGCGGCCACACAAGCCCCATCTCCATCTCCATCGGCCATGCCATCACTTGTTCCAAGCGAAACTCCAGTACCCCCAAGTGACGCTTGATAAGCCAATGACAACTGAATTTGATCCAACCGCTTTAGACAAAATGCCAACGATAGGAAATAGTACACCAGCTAAGCAGGTAATGGATTATCTGATGACGAAAGAAGGCGGTAATTTAATCAATCAGGATGGTTCAGTTAATCTACCGCCGGGGGTAAAACCGGCCAGGCCTGATCAGTTTTCTCTTTCAAACAACAATGGAGATAAGAGTATTTTTATAAAACCAGACAATACGTCATCCTGGGGTCCGTTATCGGAAAGTCCGATACAGCCCACCAAGTTTCTTTTCAAACTGGCCGATGGTTCAGGTATCTTAACGACAGAGCTTTTATATTATTATGATAATGCAGGAAATGTTAAAGTTACGCCGGTATTTTTTTTCATAAGTTCTTCTGCGCTTTCCGATTCTAATCTAACTCGTTTAATAAAAACAGAATTTGGATTCGACCAATCTTACTTATTATTATCACTGCCATGGGTTGGAGAGGATCAAAAGGTTGCTGGTCAACAATATTCGCCTCAAGCTCTATTACCTAGAGAAATATTAATAGCTCAAAATATGCAGACACAAAGGGAAAAAGTCGCCGGAGACATTGTCAATAATGGGATGATTTCGGAAATAAGCACTGTATGGTGGGGAAGCTTTCCGGAAGGACCTTTTACCAGTAATTAAAAACTTCAACATTTGACTTATACGAGACTTTCATAATATACTCATTATATGAGGATAATTAGATTTATTATCATCTTTCTTTTCATCGGTTTGGTCTTTATAGTAGGGCAAAAAATAGTTTTAGGGCAATATTCAGAGCAACAAATTCAGACTCCGGCAAATGGTTAGAATTATTCAAGTCTCGCTAATAATGGTCGAGGTGGTTATTAAAACCCATCCAACGCTTTTCGCGCCCGCGCAATCCATGTATGATTTTCTACCGCGAAGCGCGCTTGTCTCGCAAACATCAGGCGGCGAGGCTCATAGGCAAGTAAGTTTTCAATCGCAGTCTTCCAAGCGTCCACATCATCGGGCGGACAAAAGACCGCGTTGGATTCATTCAGCACTTCGCGGATCACTGGCAAGTCGCTGGTGATGATGGCGCGTTCCGCCGCCATGTATTCGAACATCTTCATCGGGCTGGCGACCGCGGCCGAGTCCGCCGAACCGCTCGAGCCGAAGATGGAACGCGCATACGGCATGAGCAATATGTCTGCGGCGGATTGATATAACGGAAGATCACGGTTGGGAATGAAGCCGGTAAATAAAACGTTTTGCAAATTTTGCGATGACGCTTTTGCGCGCCATTCATTGACATCCTGCGGGCGTCCGCCAACCCACACGAATTGCGCGCTTGGAATTCTGCGCGCCAACTCAATAAAGAGTTCAACGCCGCGTCCCGCGTACAAATGACCGGTGCACATCACGGTCGGAGATTCGGTGAAATTCAGTTGTCGGCGCGCCGTAACCGGGTCCGGCAAGGAAGCGAAGCGTTCCAGGTCAACGCCGTTGGGCGCAATGACAATTTCGTCTGCATCCAGTCGAAGAACGTGAAATTGATTCTGCAAAACGTCCACGAGAGCGCGCGTGATCGAGACTAAGCGCTTGCGTCCACGAATCCGCGCAAATCCACGATGCCACGCCGGACCAAGTAATCCGGAGGGCTGAATATGAATCTCAAAGATGACCGGCAGACGCGCAAGCAACCCAAAGACCGCGGATTGAACCATCCACACGTAAAGCAGATCAGGTTTCAGGGCGCGGGCGCGTTGCACGGCTTGCCACGTAAACAAACGACGATTGAAGGAAGACAACCATTCGATGGGAAAAGAAATTTGCAGTCCGTACAACGAGGCGATCTCGTCCGTTGGAGGATGTTGAATGGATGATGGATTTGCCGGAACGATCAGCGTGAGTTCGTGCCCAAGTTGAACCAGCGCCTGGCACGCCTTCATCACTTGAATGCTATTGGCGGTATCCGATGGAACGCGCGAGCCTGCAATCGCAACGATCTTCATTCAGAAATTTCTTTTTGATGAAGCACGCTCAAGCCGCGCCACACGATCCAGCCGATGGCAACCACAAAGAATCCCGAAACGATGGCGGACTCAGCCAGATAGCCATAATGCGGCACCAGCAAAAAGATCAACGCGATCTCCACCACGCCGACAATTGCCATTGCCATCACAGGGAAACCCGGCTTCCCGAATGCCAGCAAGAGTGGACGGTTCCAATGAAAGACATTCGCCATTCCATAGCCGATCAACAAAATGGATAAAGAGAAATACGCGGGGCGCGCGTCGGCGCCATACACGAACGGCAAAAGCCACCAGCCGAACGCGACGATTCCGCCGCCCGCAACGAGAGTCCAGCCGCCCGCAATCGCGCTGACGCGGCGCAAGAGTCGTTTCGTCTCCTGCCATTGACTTAAAGCAATACTGCGGGTGAGTTCAGCATACGTGGGCCAGATGAATGGTTCAATCGGCAGGGAAACCAGACCCACCAGACTCAAGGCGAGTTTGAAATAGCCCACTTCGGTCACGGTTCCCAGCGCCGCGAGATACAATGGCGCATTATCGCGCACGAAGAGCGTAATCGTGCCGTTCAAATTGGTGTTGATGGCGAACCCGCCAATCGAACGCCAATCTTTCAATTGACGAAGCGAAGCGCGGATCCAATCCTTGCCGAGGATTTTATTCAATTCCAGCACCGCAAAATAAATCACAGCGATGCCGGTAAATGTTTTCCCAACCAGATACGCCGTCAATATATCCACGATGCCGCGCTTCAATAGGAAATCGGCAAAGATCATGATGGCGGTGATGATGCTTTGAATCAAATTGATGACCGCCACGCGGTCGAAGCGGTCGGTGGCTTGCAGAACGCCGGTGGATGTTTCGTAAATCAGATTCGATAAAAGCGAAAGTCCGTAGAAGGCGAACAGCGGCGCGGTGGCCGGGTCTTTGGCAAACGTGCGCGCCGCCCACGGCGTCAATGCCAATAAGATCAAAAACGCCGCGACCGAAGTAAGTCCTTCCACCAACCCGATGCCTTTGACGATTGCCGCAGCCCGCTCGTGCTTCCCCTCCGCCAACGCCTCACCCAAATATTTCACCATCACTTCGCTCATGCGGAACGAAAGCAAACGGTTCACATTCGAGGCGAACAACATGATCGTGCCAGCGGCGAGTCCATAGCCGTTAATGCCCAGCAGGCGCACGGCAAAGATGCCCTGCACAAAACTCAATACAGCAGAAATGGTGGTGGAACTGAATAAATACCCGCTGTTCCGAACAACGCGGCGCAGGATGTGATCCGCACGCCACGATTCAAACCGCTGACGCAATGAATTCACGGAGTCAAAACTCCACTGGCATCGCAAACCTTCCCGGCTTGGATCAAGTGAATATTCAAAAATGAAATGGGCGAGTCTTTGAAGATAACAATTTTCATGGTTTGGATGCGATGAAAGCGAACGAACCCGTAAAGTGACGGATGCGTAAATTCTCGAGCGGCTGGCGCTTTACCAGTCCGGCAACCCGCCACCAAAGTTTATGCAGTAGTTCGAGCGGGTAAACCATGGCACGCGCCACGGATCGAGGCATTCCGTAAAACATGCCCATGCCAGCCTGCGCTTTGAGCGAAGACCACGTTTCGCTTGGCGCAATTTTTTCCACCGTCAAGCCGCCATGCTGAAGCAGGTTATAGGTTCCCAAATGCGTGAAGTGATAGAAGCTCGTGCCGTGTGACGGTTCGAGGAACGCCACGGTTCCGATCAACCTGCCGCCGGGCTTGAGCACGCGCTGCGCTTCCCGGATCATGACAAACGGAAAGCGGACATATTGAATCACTGAGACACATAGAATAAACTCAAAGGAATTATCTTTGAACGGAAGCGCCTGCGCGTCTCCGAAAATCGGCGCTTCCAGCGCTTCATAATCCAAGCCGACCCATTCAAAGCCTGCATGTTCAGCCGCATCCTTATGAACTGCCTTACCGCAGCCGAGATCCAGCATCATGCTTTCTTGCGACTTTGCTTTTGGAAAATAACTCAGGATTTGCTTCGAAAGGTGGCGGGGAATTTCCATGCCTGAAAAATCCACTTGCGGAGAAGAGTTGGATTGCAGCGGATCAAATTGAAATCCACTGGCTGGCAAAAGCGGAGTCCCAAGTTCGAAATCGGCAGGATATTTTTTGGACTGAGTCAAACGCAAGTCAAGCGATCCGCTTTTTGAATATCCATAGTTTGAACCGCAAACGGGACAGACCGCCCCGGCATTCGTCTTTTCAAGTTTCTGTCCGCAATAACTGCACGTCAGGATATTCCAGATGTTATCCGAGAGCGTTGGATTCATGGAGTTAAAATCCCGCTCGCCCACGACCGTTCGGCGGCGTACCAGTCAATCAGCTTTTTCAGGCCCTCGCGGAGTCCCACTCGAGGCTCCCATCCCAAAACTTGTTTCGCCTTGCTGACATCGGCCCAATTGGTGAACATATCGGCGAGGTTCGGCGGCCCATATTGAACGTTCGCCTTCTTGCCGCTTAATTCTTCGATGAGCTTGATCGAATCGTTGATGGTGATGACTTCATGTCCGCCGATGTTGACAATCTCATAGCCAAGCGGTTTGAGCGCCAGGATGGTGCCGCGCGCGATGTCGTCAATGTACGTAAAGCCGCGCGATTGTTCGCCGTCACCGTTCACGCGCACCGGCCTGCCTTCGTTGATCCATTGCACGAAACGGAACAGCGCCAAATCCGGTCTGCCCGCGGGACCATACACGGTGAAGAAGCGCACCACGGTAACGTCAATATCATACAAATGATGATAGGAATGGCACAACGCTTCCGCGCCTTTTTTGCTGGCGGCATACGGTTGAAGCGGCTCACTGCTGGAAGCGGATTCCGGCGTCGGGTACGGAGGATTCGCTCCGTAAATACTGGAGGTGGAGGCGAAGATAAATTTCTTCGTGCCGTTCTGCTTGCATAACTCCAGCATATTCAATGTGCCGATCACATTGCTTTCCACGAACGCCCACGGATTCTCCACGCTATAACGCACACCGGCGCGCGCCGCGAGATTGATGACACCGTCGATTTTTTCGCCCCTGAAATGTTCGAGAATGGACTTCTCGGAAATATCCGCTTTATGAAATGCGAATCCCGATAACGCCTGCAATTTTTTCAGACGATATTCCTTCATGCGCGGATCATACGCGTCGTTCAGGTTGTCCACGCCGACGACGGTATGCCCGTCTTGAATCAGCATTTCGGAGGTGCGTGCGCCGATGAAACCGGCCGCGCCGGTGACTAAATAATTTCCCATGCTAGAGCCTCGCGACTTTATCGTTTTCTTTTCCTAATTTTCCAAGCGCATTGCGGCTATCGAACACAAACTTTGCCTGAGAAACAATCGCTGGATAATCATACGCTTTATGATTGGTGACAATCACCACCGCGTCTGATTCTTTAACGGCTTGCATGACATCCTTGACCGTGTCCATTCTCCAGTCTTCACGCTCATGATGAATCTGCGGAATGTACGGATCATGATACGAAACCTCTGCGCCTTTTTTCTTAAGCAAGGCGATCACATCCAACGCGGGCGACTCGCGCACATCGTCAATATCCGGTTTATAGGCTACACCCAGCACCAACACTTTCGAGCCTTTCAATAGTTTGCCGCGGTCATTCATGGCGTCCAAAATGCGGCTGACCACGTAGCGCGGCATGTTCGTATTGATCTCGGACGCCAACTCGATGAAGCGCGCATTGTAATTCATCTCTTTCATTTTCCATGAAAGATATAACGGATCAATCGGGATGCAATGTCCGCCCAAGCCGGGACCAGGAGTGAACTTCATAAAGCCAAACGGTTTGGTCGCGGCGGCATCGATCACTTCCCATACATCCACACCCAAACGTTCGCACATGATTGCGAGTTCATTGACCAATCCAATGTTGATCATACGGAAGGTATTCTCCAACAGTTTCGCCATCTCCGCCGCTTCCGCCGACGAGACCGGCACGATGGTTTTGATCGCGCCGCCATACCATGCCTGCGCCACTTCCGCACAGGCGGCCGTGATCCCGCCGATGACTTTCGGCGTATTGAGCGTGGTCCAATCTTTTCGTCCGGGATCGACGCGTTCGGGCGAGAAACAGATGAAGATGTCCTCGCCCACTTTCAGTCCGGATGTTTCGGTTAATTTCGGAATCATCACTTCCCGCGTTGTGCCGGGATATGTCGTTGATTCCAAAACAACGACCATTCCCTTATGGACATATTTCGCGAGTTGATCCGCCGCCGAATTGATGAACGACATATCCGGGTCGCCGGTTTGACGAAGGGGCGTCGGCACACAAATGCTGACGGCGTCCATATCTTTCAACGCCGCGAAATCGCTGGTCATGTTAAGTTTGCCCGCTTGCTTCAAGCGCACAACGGTTTCCGTGGGTACATCCTGAATGTACGAAATGTTTTTATTGAACGCATCCGCTTTGCGTTGATCGGGATCAATTCCCAAAACGTTGTAGCCCGCTTCGGCGAACACTACTGCCAGCGGCATTCCCACGTATCCCATGCCGAGGATTCCGATCTTGGCAGATTTATCTTGAAATTTCTTGATGAGGGTTTCTTTGGTGGACATTCTTTTCCTTTTCGACCTAACCCCGTTCCCCTTCCCTTCAGGGAAGGGGCGCAAGGGATAGGTCTAAAACAAATTCAATTGCTTGGGGTCTTCCTTTGGTTCTTCTTCTTTTACAACAGGTGCAGCGCGTCCCAATCCCTTACGCGCCTGCTCAAGCAGTTCGGGTAACTTGGCAAAGTCCGCCAGGATGGCTGGCTTCAACGAAGCCTGATGTAGCGCCGCGGCCGGATGGAACATCGCGATCACGTAGCGCTCACCGACTTTTCGCATCTGTCCATGCACCGTGCTGATCTTTGCGCCGGGCATGAACTTGCCCATCGAATATCGTCCCAGTGTGATGATGATACTCGGATTGATGGCTTTGATCTGACGTTCAAGATACACATCGCACGCCGCCAGCTCTTCCGGCTGCGGATCGCGATTACCGGGCGGTCGGCATTTGACCACATTGCCGATAAAAACATCCGCACGTTTGAGTCCGGCTTGAGCGAGGAGTTGATCGAGAAATTGTCCCGATGCGCCGACGAACGGACGTCCCTGTTCGTTTTCGTAAAAGCCCGGACCTTCACCGATGAACATGATCTCAGAATCGGCGGG
>DATCTP010000283.1:0-5962 GCA_036567885.1 Anaerolineales bacterium
GTACGGTGATTGGCAATGGCAAGATGCCATATTTCAATCAGTTAGCGGATTCGTATACATTGCTTACTCAGTATTATGCGGTGACCCATCCCAGTTTGCCAAATTATCTTGCGCTGATTGGCGGTGACACATTTGGAATTACATTCGATTGCACCGCGTGTCCCGTTGATAAAAAGTCATTGCCCGATCTGATCGAAGCCAGTGGACGGACGTGGAAAACCTATCAGGAAGATATGCCGTCGCCCTGCTTTTCAGGCGCCGAGGCGGGCAACTACGCGATGAAACATAACCCGTTCATCTACTTCATGCCGATCCGGTTGGACGCCAAACGGTGTAATCAAAGCATTGTTCCGCTCACGCAACTTTCCACCGACCTCGCGGCGGGTGCGCTTCCGAATTTTGTTTTTGTCAGTCCAAACCTTTGCAACGACGCCCATGATTGCAACGTGTCCATCGCGGATACTTGGCTGCAAAATTTTATGAATCAGCTTAAGCCGTCTTTGGATCAGAGCGGGAAGCCGTATTTGATCGTGCTGACTTGGGATGAGGGGCAGGGGAATCATTCTTGTTGCGGCTTACCGGCTGAGGCGGGAGGTCGAATCGCAACCATCTTAATTTCTCCGCAAGCGAAGACCGGTTTTCAAGATGATACGCCATATAGCCATTATTCACTCTTGAAGACCATTTCCGCCTCTTGGAATCTTCCGTATCTCGGTCATGCCGCCGATACGCAAACTTCTCTGATCGTTGCGCCTTGGAAATGACCGTTGAAAATCCGTCTTTTCACAAACGGAGAAGGCAGATATAATAAGCAAAATAAAATAGAATTAATCAAAGGAGAGTTTTCTATGACTCACATCGTTACCAGTTTGTGCGTACGTGACCGCGGTTGCATTGAGGTTTGCCCGGTGGAATGCATGATCCCCGGCACTCCACTCAACCAATGGCCGTGGATTTACATTGATCCCGATACCTGCATTGATTGCGGTGCGTGTGTTCCTGAATGCCCGTTTGCCGCCATTTTCCCGGAGGACGAAGTTCCCTCTGCATATACGGCAAAAGGCGGAGAGTACATCAGCAAAGTGGGACTCACCGGCCACTATGAGGGCACGAATCATTTTGGAAACAAAATTTCTTTGGATACCGCAAAGCAATTGAAGGCTGGCGAAGTGGTTGATCTGACCCAGGATATCAAGCCCAATTATGATTTCTTCAAAGGCGGCCCCGGTTATGGCGCCAAGGATCAAGATAGCGGCCTGTAAGCCTGTGATGAATTTGAAAGCCAGGTCCAATGACCTGGCTTTTTTGTGCTCAATGAACTTTTGGTGAAAGCATGATTTCGCGTCCTTCTAAAATTCTCTATCGTTTGGTTCTTGTGGTTCTAGCGTTTTCTTTTTTAGCGTGCAGATTCACGGTTCAGACACCAACTGCGACAAATACGCCGATTCCGTCAGCTACTTTACAAGTTGTAGTTGCAACGCCTGTGATTCAAAGCACCTTGAAACCAACTTATACCGCGCCGACAGCGACCTCTGAGCTTGCAGTCACACTGACGCCTACTTTGCCCTTGGTAACGATCACAGCGATTAATGGAAATATATACATTCGCCGCGGCTCCGGTTCAGACTTCAACCCAATCGCTACGCTTTTCCAGGGTCAAACCGCGACAGTATTAGGCCGTGATATTTTGGATCAATGGCTGTATATCCCGATTCCATCGCAAACCGGAAAGTTCGGCTGGGTCTCAACATTGACGATTTATTCCTCGGTCAGCGGACATACTATGAATTTGCCGGTAGTGGATAGTGGCTTAGCGGTGCCGGCTTTTATTCAAAATTGCAGTATCCACAACATGATTGTCCAGCCGGTGGGCCTGATTATACCGCCTGGGAATCAATTCCCAAATAATATCGTTCGCTTTGACCCCGGCCTATATACGATTCAGGATTACGATACAGGTAAGAGCAATCTAAACAGCAACCAAGGTATAGCGGTTGATTTACGGGAAGGGGAGCTGTATAAACTTACTGCGATGGGAACCTCCGCTCAGCATAAATGTCCCGATGGGCAATAAATTGTTTTATGGCGTAATTGCTGTTTGTAGAAGTTGACCGCCAATATTTTTTGCAAGCGTTGGATTATTATTTCCTTCGAGCAATACCACAACAACCAAAGGGGTGCCTTTCCAGTTTGGTAATGTCCCGCCGAGATACCATATGGAAGAATCTGCACTGGAATTTCCAGAACCGGTCCATTCCCAAAATGGCTGGTTTTGGATTGCCAACTGGTTTGCTAGATTGTTTGCCGTATCTGCGCTAAAGGCGTTCACCGGTTGTCCCAATGCGGGCAGGACGATCCAGCCTTGTTGCGGGGTGTCGACGGCAAGAACAATGCGCGGGGCAATCCGGATGCCGTGATCGCTTAATGTTCCCGCCGCGATGGTCATTTGTAGCGGGCTAATTTGCAATGGGTTGATTTCATTTTGTTGCGCGGCATTTGCTACCGGCATCAGAATTTGCGGGGATGTGTAAAAGCCGAGGTTTTCAAATAGCTTTATTTTTTGTATATCACTGATTCCACCCGTTGGGTTAATGCTGTTAAAAAATGGCATTAAAGCGGAGCCAGCCAAATACGTGCCTTGTGCGGCGCGGTTCACGAGCGGAGTATTTTTGTCTTGTGCAAGTGATGTACCAGTCTCGTCTAGTTTGTTTGGATCAAAAGTCGGATGCGAAGCCATCACCAGGATTTCGCCGGTATTTGCGCTCATTAGTATGATCGCACCTTTGTTGTTGCCCAGTAATTGATCGGCTTGTTTTTGTAACTCGAGGTCGATACTCAGCCTCACATTCAGACCCGGAGGCGGCGTGCCGTAAAGGAGATGATCCCACCAGATGAGGCTTGCCGGATTCCCCTGTAAGCCGCGCAGATAATTATCGAGGCTCGCTTCCAAACCGGCTTGACCATATGTCGGATCAATGTATCCCGTGATCGGCGATATATCTGGATAAAGATAAACGCGATGGTATGTTCCGCTTTGGCCCTCCGTTACATCAATGGGCTGATTGTTGCGATCTAAAATGTTTCCGCGAGGCACATACCGGTCGGAGATCGCGAGGCGAGGATTATCGGTGCGCGTCAATAAATTGGGACCGCGCAAAACAGCCCACCATGAATCTGCGAGAAGTGTGGCAACAACACCCACTCCCAAAATGCCCATCACAAAATAATAGGGGCGCGGCGATGCTAATGCGGCGGGTCGAATTCCCGATTGATTGCTGATCACGAGCAAAAGCCCCAGGGCAACGAATGCGGTTAACAGCGAGGAGCCGCCATACGACACAAATGGCAAAGTGACACCAGTAAGAGGCAGGAGACGCATATTGCCGTCAATGATAAGCAAGGTTTGGATTCCGAGATACACAGAAAGTCCGGCGGCGAGGATGCGGCGGAATTGATCCGGCGCGCGGAATGCAATGCGCATACTGCGTGTCAGGATTAGGAAAAAGATGACGATCAACGCGGTGGTTCCCAACAATCCAGATTCTTCAGCGATGGCGGTGAAGATAAAGTCGGAGTGCGCGATTGGGACAAGCGTTGGGCTGCCTAGGCCTGGTCCTCTACCGATCATTCCGCCATTGGCAATTGCCAACAAGGATTGAACAATTTGATATCCATGACCGCTTGGATCGGCCCACGGATTGATCCAAGCGGATATTCTTTCATGAACCACATCGATAAAGAAATAACCGATTAATCCTGCCAAGGCGAGCGTTAATGCTGTGGCTATCAAAACTCGGCGTTTGCCAGTCGCCGCGTAGAGGATGACCGTATAAATCAAAATGAAAATCGAAGCCGTGCCGAGGTCGCGTTGCGCCAGCAAAAGCAGCAACGCCAAACCTGTAACGAATAGAGTGGGAATCAATAAAGGAAAGAATCGCAGGCGGATCAGTAAACGATCACTTAAGTACGCTGAAAGATACACCACCAGCAAAAGTTTAAGCGGTTCAGAAGGCTGAAGATATACGCCGCAACATCCAAGCCAAAGGCGCGGACCATATCCTTCCGGGTTTGTGCCAAATAAAAGCGTCAGTGCGGTCAGCGCCAGACCGCTGGTGAGGAGGATGTATTTATAACGTCGAAGGATGGATAAATCGGATGGAAGGTAAAGGATGGCTATCAAGATAAAGATGCAGATTGCCAGCCAGATTGCTTGTCGAATTCCGAAAGTGGAATCGAGTCGCCAGATGGTCAGCAGTCCCCAACCGCTTAAGAGCGATGCGAGCGGTAAAAGAAATGGATCGCGGTCGGCGAGTCGTTTTCGGGTGAAACGGTCGGCGAGAAAGATCAGCGCCGTCCAAACTGTGAAACCGAGCCAATGCGACCAGCGTAATGGCACGTTCCAGGTTTGCACTCGGACGGCGGGAGAAATGGTGAGAATCACTGAATATAGAAATAGAAAAATAGCCGCCACAATCAAGAGGCGGCTCTGTCGTTGATCGGTTTGAGAAATGGAACTGGCTAGCACAATATCATCACATGTATTTCTTGATAAGCAAGTCTAGTTTTTTGCGGGTATCTTTTGAAATATTTTCGCGCCGGGTAATGATCGCATTGGAAAGTGCCTGGCCGCAATGGCATGTTCTTTCTGGTTTTAGGTTTCGCATAAGACGGCGAATCGACTCTTGCGCAATGGCGGTATTCTTGTTCAAGGTTTGGACAACCATTTCGACCGTGACCGGCGTTTCGTTGACATGCCAGACATCGTAATCGGTAACGTGAGCCATCACGGCGTAACACATTTCGGCTTCACGCGCCAGAAACGCCTCCGGCGCGGCGGTCATGCCGATGATGGACATTCCCCAAGCGCGATATGTGTTCGATTCGGCTTTTGTGGAGAAACGCGGTCCCTCAATGGTGATGAATGTGCCTCCGCTGTGAACGGTTGCGTTTGCGGCGCAAGCCGCGTCTTCGAGCTGTTTTGAGAGATCGCCGCAAAACGGATCCGCCACTCCAACGTGAGCCACCAAGCCGTCGCCGAAAAAAGTGCGCGGACGGTTTTTTGTGTTGTCGTAAAGCTGATCGGGGATAACAATGTCGCCGGGTGCGTAATCTTCCCGGAGGGAACCGCAGGCGCTGATGCTGACGATGCGTTCGACGCCAAGAGATTTCAATGCATAGATATTGGCGCGATATGGAACTTCAGTTGGCATGAGACGATGGCCCGCGCCGTGCCGGGCAAGGAATGCCACACGTTGATCTTCAAGTGTTCCGACAATGATGGGTGCGCTCGGTGAACCGAAAGGTGTTTCGGGCTTGTATTCTTTGGCGGATTTCAAGCCGTCCATGTTATATAGCCCCGAACCGCCTATGATTGCAAGTTGGATTGCTTGTTCCATCGAATTGTGCTTCACAGTTTTTGTGTCGGCGACCTTGGTTCGTTGCCGCCCATTGCAACGATCACTTTGGTTTTGCCACATTGGATTTCATCGTCGGATGTAAGGACGGTCGGGACAGTTAACTTCTCTTTGTTCAATTTCGTTCCGTTTGTGGAATTCAAATCCTCGATCCACCATTGTTTGTGGTGATAACTTAACCTTGCGTGCTGGGCGGAAGCGGTTTCATCGTTGATGGGAATGTCGCATTCGGGATTGCGTCCGAGGATGATTTCAGACTTGGAAAATGTCCGGGATACAAGAACACGGTTCCGGTTCCGGACCTCGAGGCGGATCGGCGGAAATCGCTGTACCGAAGCTTTTTGTCCTTCCTGTCTTACTTCTTGCCATATGATCCATAATACCCAGCCTACAAAAACATAGACAGCCGCAGCCATTAATAGCCGCAGCGCCAATGCAATCACCCCGCTCATTCTTTTTTCTTATTCTTGGTGGGTGGCATGGTACTCAAAATAGCGGTTGGACGTTCTGCGCCTGTTGGGTCGAATGGCGACGTGGTCGCCAGATCG
>DATCTP010000284.1:0-7506 GCA_036567885.1 Anaerolineales bacterium
GCACTTCATTGTTAACGGAATGGGTTGCAAGCCCTTGCGCGAGTTGATTCAACAGATTCTTAACGGATGGAGGAATGTGGTCATCCAAGTCGTGGAAAGGCGCAAGTTCGATTGGACCGAAAAAGTTTCCAGCCGGGAGTGAATTGTTGTGTGCCAGCCGCATCAAGTCGCGGATACCGGTGCGGACATCGTTTACCGCGCTGGATACCAGCCTCGAGCGGACATCCGTTAAACTTTCGTATCGATCCGTTTCTGATCCGATCACATATGCGTCTTGCGCCGCGGCGGCTTCCAACGCCGCGTTGGCTGTATTGCCTCCAGCCGCAAAAACGACATCCGCGCCATCGTGGACGGCTTGGAGCGCGGTTTGAGTTCCCCAATCCGGGTCATTGAAAAGGTTTTGATTGGAGCCGGTTCGATAAACAATATCAGCGTTCACGTTTGGATTGATGTATTGCGCTCCAGCTTTAAAGCCGTCACAATATCGCCGCATGGCATCAATGAACTTTGCTTCGCAGATTCCGGCGACCCGATTCGTTTGCGTGATCGAAGCGGCTAACGCGCCCGCCAGAAACCCGCTTTGTTCTTCGTGAAAGACAAGGCCGGTCAGGTTGGGAAGGGACGTATCTTGATTTTGTTCAACGCCGATGAATTTTATCTTTGGATTCTTCTGCGCCGTGGCAATGGTTTCATCCGATATTGAAGATCCAACAGTAATAATGACATCATAGCCGTTGCTGACAAACGCTTGGATATTCGCGGCGCGGTCGCGCGAATCGACGGTTTCGATGGTATCGATGCGGTCTGCTAAACCCTCGGCTTTGGCGTCTTGCAATCCAAGCCAGGCTTGTTGATTGATGCCATCCTGGATCGAACCAGAAGCGGTGACCAATCCAACACAAAATACATCGGGACGAGCGCAGTCTGTTGGGCGAGGAGCGCAAGAGGAAAATAAGATCAGTAATATACAGCATGTCATTGCGAGCCGCGATTTTTGCAGCGAAGCAATCCCCTGTTCCAATGAGGAGATTGCTTCGCTCACTTCGTTTGCTCGCAATGACATAGGATTATCTTTGTTTCTTGATTTGTTCCAGTAATTTTTTATCGGCCTCGTTTAACTTTGCTTTATCCAATAAATCGGGGCGGCGTGCGAGCGTGCGGCGCAGGGATTGTTCGCGCCGCCATTGATTGATCTTGGCATGATCGCCGGAGAGCAAAACCTCCGGCACGGTCCAGCCGCGGAAATCGGGCGGACGCGTGTAATGCGGATATTCAAGCAGACCCGAAGCATGTGAGTCGTCGGACGCGCCATCGGGATCGCCGAGCACGCCGGGGATATGACGCGAAATGGAATCAATCAGAATCAGCGCGGGGATTTCTCCGCCGGTAAGCACATAATCGCCGATGGAAATTTCGTCGGTGACCAAATGCGTGCGGATGCGTTCATCCACGCCCTCATAGCGTCCGCAGATCAAGGCGATTTTTTCGTGCAGGGAAAATTCCGCCGCGAGGCGTTGGTTGAAAACGCGTCCTTGTGGAGTCAATAAGATAATGGGGCAATCCGCATCACTTCCGAGAACTGATTCGACGGCATCGAATACCGGTTCCGGCTTCATCACCATCCCGCCTCCGCCGCCGTAGGGAATATCGTCCGTGGTGTGATGCTTGTCGCGCGAATAGTCGCGGATGTTATGCACATGCACTTCGATCAGTCCGCGTTGGCGGGCGCGTTGCAGGATACTGCTTTCAAGATACGGCGGGAAAACTTCGGGCAGGAGCGTGAAGACTTCGAATTGCATACGGCGATTGTAGCATAAAGAGCATGTGTATCTATGGGATACAATATCGTATGAATTTTTCTCTCGAAGGAGTTCGCATGAACCGTAACCGAAAAATCTTTTTGGCAATTGCTTTTGTGTTGACTGCTTCGCTTGCCTGTAATGCATTAGCCGCGCCTACCCTTACGCCGACAGCGGCACCGACTTCCACCAGCGCGCCAACAGCGACGGCTGTTCCGTTTTATGAACAGGTCACGGTTTCAACAACGAGCTTTAGTGATTCTGGAAAATCACCAGATTACACCATTCACGCGCAGATACCCACAATCACTAACAGCGACCCGCGTGCGGCGAAGTTTTCAACGGAGATGCAGAATTTCGTGCAGGGATTGATCGCTGATTTCAAAAAGAATATGGTTTCGATGGGCCCGCCGCCTATTCAAGCAACCAGTTCCTTCGATGTTCGCTACCAAGTAGTTTCTCCGCCCGGAAACATTCTGAGCATCAACTATCAAACCGAGGGATACATCGCGGGCATGGCGCATCCGTATCATCTTATTTATGCGTTCAACTATGACCTCGACGCAGGCAAGGATATTGCGCTTAGTGATCTATTCTTGCCTAACACAGATTATCTCGGCGCGCTCTCAAAATATTGCGCCGCGCAACTCAGCACGCGGGATATTAACTTCCAGGAGTTCTCGCAGGGCGCTGATCCGACTGCCACCAATTATAAAAATTGGAACATCACGCCGGATGGGCTGATGATCACTTTCGATGAATATCAAGTTGCGGCGTATGTTGCGGGACCGCAGACGGTGACGGTTCCATACAGCGAGCTGAAAAGCCTGATTGATCCGAACGGAGCGCTGGGATCGTTTGTCAAATGAAACAGTAGGGGCGACTCGTCGCAGATACTCGAAGAGTGCGAGTCGCTCCTACTCCTTTATCAGAAATTAAGCCAACAAACTTCGAGTTCTCTTGGCTTAATTTCGGGATTAAGCCGCTTGATTTTCAAGTTAAGCCGCTACACTTGGCGATTAAGCCGCTACACTTGGCAATTAAGCCGCTCAATTCAAGAAGTTGGCTGGCAAATTTCATACTATGACCTAGAGACGCCCCTACTTTTCCCTCATCCATCTCTTGACTGCTTCATACGGGTGCTGATGATTTGCCATCGCATCCAATAATTTTTCTGGCTCCACTTCACAACACAATGTGTCGCGGTGCTCGCGGAAGATAAAGCCTTCTTCCACGGCGTGGTCAAGTGCGGCGAGCAGCGGCGCGTAATAATTCCGCACGTTCAACAAGCCAATCGGTTTTTCGTGTGCGCCAATTTGTCCCCACGTGAGCGTCTCGAACAATTCATCGAACGTCCCGAAGCCGCCGGGCAACGCGATGTACCCATCGGCGAGTTCGTGCATGCGCGCTTTGCGGGCGTGCATGTCGGGAGTGACATCCATGCGCGTGATGCCTTTATGCGCCAACGCAGATGTATGCATGGATGGAATAATCACGCCGATGACTTCGCCGTTCGCTTCCAACGCGCCGTCCGCAACGGCTCCCATCAAACCGGTTTTGCCTCCGCCGTAAATTAAACGGAGTCCGCGTTCAGCCAGCACGCGCCCCATTTGATGCGCTGCCGTCAGATAGTCCGCGTGAACCGAATCAGATGATCCGCAAAAGACACAAATAGACTGCATATTTTTCTTCCCAATATTCATCGAATGTTCATCTCGAAATGATATAAATTATTCTCGCGACAATGAGTCGAAGTGAGCGTAAGTATAACTGAGGTTAGAGTTGTGTTAGACCGCTGTTTAAGCGCTTGCCCGACTCGCATAACAGACATAAAATCAATCCGATGGACTACAAGGATTACTACCAAATTCTCGGCGTGGAACGTTCCGCCAGCTCGGACGACATCCGCAAGGCGTATCGCAAACTCGCGATGCAATATCATCCAGACCGCAACCCCGGCAATAAACAAGCTGAGGACAAGTTCAAGGAGATCAACGAAGCGTATCAAGTATTGAGCGATAAAGAAAAGCGGGCGCGCTTTGACCAACTTGGAAGCGCATATTCCAACTGGCAGCAACGCGGCGGTTCGCCCGGCGACTTCGATTGGAGTCAATGGTCCAGCGGACAAGGACAACCCGGTGGCAATGTACACGTGCAATACGGCGATTTGAATGATCTGTTTGGCGAAGGCGGGTTCTCCGATTTCTTCCAATCCATCTTCGGCGGACTCGGTGGAATGCAAACCTCGGCGCGCACGCGTGCCATGCCGAATTATCAACAGCAAGTGGAGATCAGTTTACAGGAAGCGTATAGCGGCGCGCGGCGTTCTTTGCAAATGGATAAAAAACGCGTCGAAGTCCGCATACCGGCTGGAGTGAAGACCGGCTCGAAAGTCCGTGTGGCCGGTGCGGCTCCGGATGGACGCGATCTGTATCTCATTGTCGAAGTTGCAGATGATTCACGCTTCGAACGCGATGGTGATAATTTGAACACCTCCGCAACGACTGATGTGTTCACCGCATTGCTGGGCGGCGAAGCGGAAGTGGAAACGCTGGAAGGAAAAGTCAAGTTGAAGATTCCGGCGGGCACACAACCGGAACAGGTTTTTCGCCTGGCGGGACGCGGAATGCCGCGCCTGAAAACTTCGCAAGGAAAAGGAGATTTATTCGTGCGGGTTAAAGTAAAGATTCCGAAGCAGCTATCGTCGAAGCAAAAATCATTATTGGAAGAAGCATCCAAGCATAAATCATTGTAAGTAAATGTCATTGCTTTGTGAAGAATCGCAATGACCAATAAAGGAGAAATAATGAAAACCAAACGTATTTTATTAGCATGTACCGTTCTCGTGCTGGCAGCGATGGCATGCCAGCTTGGCAGCGCGCCGATCGTTTCATCGCAGCCGAGCGCGCCGCAAACGACTGCGCCGTCTCAGCCGCCTATTCAAGTGCAGCCATCCACCAATCCCGCCACTCAGCAGGACGCGTTGGTTGCGATCTATCAGCAAGCCATTCCCGGTGTAGTCACGATTCAAGTCAATACGTCGCAGGGAAGCGCGTTGGGCTCTGGCTTTGTTTTCGATACCCAAGGTCACATTGTCACCAACTATCATGTTGTGCAGGGCGCGCTGAACAATAAAGTGGAAGTGGATTTCAATTCCGGTAATAAAGTTTATGGAACCGTGGTCGGCACCGATGCGGATTCCGATCTGGCGATCATCAAAGTGGATGTGCCGGCATCGGATCTTCATCCGCTTGCCATCGGCGATTCCGGCGCTCTTAAAATCGGGCAGACGGTGGTTGCCATCGGGAATCCGTTTGGAGAAAGCGGAACCATGACGGTCGGAGTCGTTTCCGGTTTAAGCCGAACTGTGAGTTCGTTGCACGCCGTGCCCGGAAGCAACGGTCAGACATTTACGGCAGGCGACTTCGTCCAAACCGATGCGGCGATCAATGCCGGGAATTCGGGCGGGCCTCTGCTTAATCTAAATGGTGAAGTGGTCGGTATTGTTGAATCCGATGCGACCAACAGCTTCACGCCGACCGGTGGACCGGTTAGCTCGGGCGTTGGGTTTGCCGTCGCTTCGAACATTCTCAAACGCGTCGCGCCATTGCTGATCTCGAACGGTAAAGTGGATTATCCATATCTCGGTATTAATTTCTATTCCGGTCTTTCACTCGATGTGATTCAGGCGTTGGGTCTCACACAGGATACGGGCGCTTATGTCATGGATGTGGTGGCGGGCGGTCCCGCCGATCAAGCGGGAATCAAAGGCGGTTCCCAGCAGACCAGCATTCAAGGTCTGAACGCAGGCGGCGATTTGATCGTCGCGATTGATGGCCACCCCGTGATGCAATTCGACGATTTGCTGGCGTATCTGATCGAGAATAAATCCCCCGGCGATAAAGTCGTGTTGACCGTGTTGCGCGGAACTCAGAAACAGGATATCACGGTTACGTTAGGCAAGCGGCCGTAACAAGCATCCCCAATAAAAATTGTAAGGGCACAGCGTCGCTGTGCCCTTACCGTTTAACCGAAACGTTCTTCTTGCCAAACATCGGCGCGGTTGTGATAACCGGCTTGCTCCCAAAAGCCGCGGCGATCACGCGGCATAAATTCCAGCGAACGCAACCACTTGGCGCCTTTCCAAAAATACGGCGTTTCCAATTCTTCATGGCTGGGAATGAATCCCACCACGCCGCGCAGTGGATAACCATGATCGGCGGTGATCGGTTCACCGTTCAAATGAGTCGCCAATAGGAAGTTGTCCTGTAATACAACCTCCAATGGAAGATTGACCGTGAATCCATATTCGGCGTGCTGCATCACATGCGTTGCGGACGGTTTGATTTTAAAGAAACCCTCATTCACCAATGTTTTAACCGATACACCTTCCCATACCGTATCGAACTTGCTCCAGCGCGTCACGCAATGAATATCCATTTTGAGGTTTGTACGCGGCAGTTTGTTGAATTCATCCCATGACCAGCGCTTTTCTTCTTCCACTTCACCCCACACACGGAAATCCCACGCGGCGGCGTTAAAGCGTGGCACGGGACCATAATGCAAAACAGGAAACTTCAATGTCAATGATTGACCGGGAGGCAAACGCCTTTCACTGCGAACGCGTTCTTCTTCTTTACGACGATCAGGACCTTCAAATCCAAACATGATTTCACTCCTCTCTAAAATTATATAACAAATGATTACACAGGATAGACTCGCTGCCTTGCCTAAGCGTTACCCTACGAACATAATAACTTCATAAGAAATTGAAATGTTATTCCACTTCGGGGACGATGTGCAAGCCGCGCTTGGTGCGGCGCGGCAATCTCCTGTTTGTTTAAATTTATAACGCGGCAATCGAAATGTTGCTTTGAGCAAGAACATCGCCGATTTGTTTTGCGTTTTCCGCGGCACGAACGTTATCACCATGCAAGCACAACGTATCCACGTTCACGTGTCGACCAGAAAAATCAATTCCATTTTGAACGAGTTTTAAAGCGTGCATCGCAACTTCATCCGGCGATTCGATCATTGCATTGGCTTGTTTGCGGGATGCCAATGTTCCATCGGGATTGTAATTGCGGTCGGGGAATCCTTCGTTTGCGACTCGCAGACCAACTTCCGCGCCCGCTTCAATCAGACTTGAACCGGCCAGCCCAACCAGAATCAAATCCACGCTGAAAGATTTTACCGCGCGCGCAATTGCGTTTGCGAGAATCCGATCTTTCGCGGCTTGATTGTAAAGCGCGCCATGCGACTTGACGTGGCGCAGTTCCATTCCCTCCGCTTTTGCAAACGCGGCCAATGCGCCGATTTGATAAAGGATCATCGCTTCGGTCTCTTCCGCCGTTAAATTCATTTCACGCCGACCAAAGCCCTGCAAATCGGGCCAGCTCGGATGTGCGCCAATGGCAATATCGTATTTCTTCGCCAGCCGAATCGTTCCTCGCATGACGACCGGATCGCCTGCATGGAATCCGCAAGCGATGTTGGCAGAAGTGATGAATGGCATGACAGCTTCATCATTGCCGAGTTTATATTGTCCGAAACTTTCGCCCATGTCACAATTGAGATCAATTTTCATTTTGCCTCCATGTCATTGCGAGGAGCCGCTTTGCGGCGACGAAGCAATCTCCTTGATCGATCATCTGAATGTTACAGGAGATTACCACGCTCACTGCGTTTGCTCGCAATGACATTATAA
>DATCTP010000285.1:0-5970 GCA_036567885.1 Anaerolineales bacterium
ACTTCTTCGCCAGCTCACAGCCTGCCACGATGGTTTCATCCGTCATCGTTGGATGAAGCAATGAATGGTCAATCATCTTCGCCAATATCTTTAAGGAAATGTTCTCCATGAAATTTTTCCTTCAATATCCTCGTTATGTCACTCTGAGCGAAGCGAAGAGTCTCCGCCGCTTTGCGGCGGGATTCTCACCTGCACTTGCAGCGCAGGTGCAAGTGTCACTCACTTTGTTCGTTCACATCATCCCAATGTCCTTCGGGAGAATGAAAATATACTTTTTGGATTAGCCATCTAATGTATCTTCAACACCTTCGCGCCGCGAATCTTTCCTTGCTTCATTTCCAGCAGTGCCGCGTTGGCATCCTTCAAATCAAATTCCTGAAACTCGGGCTTGATGTTCGCCTCCGCCGCCAACTGCAAAAACTCGCGCACATCCTGCCGCGTCACGTTCGCCACGCTCTTGATTTCCTTTTCCATCCACAACTGCGAAGCGTAATCCAGTTTCAATAAAACATCTTTGTCCATTTCTTCTTTGCGGATTCCATTGACGACGAGTCTGCCGCCCGGACTCAAATGCTTCAACGCTTCCATAATCGGACCCCAAACGGGCGTTGTGTCAATGACCGCGTTCAATTCTTGAGGCGGAGTCTCATTAATCGCGCCTGTCCATGCCGCGCCCAACGACTTGGCGAATTCTCTTTCTTCCGCGTTGCGGCTGAACACAAACACGTTGGTGTTTGGATACTTTTGCCGCGCCATTTTCAACACCAGATGATTCGATCCGCCGAATCCCATCAGCCCAAGCGATTGTCCGTCTTGAAGATTCGCCAGCCTCAAGGCGCGATATCCGACTGCGCCCGCGCATAACAATGGCGCGGCTTCCGAATCCGATAACGACACTGGAATGGGATGTGCGAAATCCGCGCGGACTTTCATATACTCTGCATAACCGCCGTCCGCGTCGCGTCCTGTGGCTTGGAATTGCTCACACAGATTCTCATTGCCCGATAAACAATATTTGCATTTTCCGCACGCCGAATAAATCCACGCCACGCCCACGCGTTGGCCTTTATTCTTTCCCTCCTCAATCACGCCGACCACTTGATGCCCCAATACAACCGGCAAACGTGGCGGCTTGGTTCGACCTTCGATTTCATCGAGTTCCGTATGGCACACTCCGCACACCGAGACTCGGATCAAAACTTCGTCCGCGTTTGGCTTTGGTCTTGGAACATCTTCGAACGTCAGCGGCTTTGGATTTTTTGCAATCGGCGCGAGATCGCGCAAGAGCATAGCTTTCATAGTTTTATCTCTCGGTTGTCATTGTGAGTAGCCGCTGTGTCCTTGTAGGGGCGCAATACATTGCGCCCAGCGGCGACGAAGCAATCCAATGTTGAAATAAGGAAATTACTTCGCTTGGTCTCGATATGGCAGAAGAACACTGCCTACTCGACCAGCGCTCGCATTGACATAGTTCAGAAAACATACGGTATGAACAATTTAGTTCGCTTCATATACTCTTGATAATCGACTCGAAAGATTTGAATACATTCCGCTTCATCCGCTTTGGCGGTGGCATTGAGAAAAAGTGTTGCCAGCAAAGCCAAAGTGATTCCCGTTTGATCTGGCGCTTTGAAAAAGACTCCCCATGCTAGCAATAATAAGGAACTGTATAACGGATGACGAATATATTTGTAGATTCCGCTGGTGACCAATTTCGTGGTTCTTTCAAAAGCCAACAATTGCGGATCAGGGCGTTCTTCTTTATTCGGCTTGCCTCGCCTGCGAAGGGAATCCACTCCAAACACCAACGGAACAATACAAGCGATCAAGAGAATCCATGAAATGATTTGATACCACGCCAGCCAATTGATGAACCATTTTGTTGCATTGACCACGATGAGAGCCAGAATCGCTTCCCATGCAAAGAAGCGATAGAAGCCATGCGAATCAGGATGGTGAAGAGATGTCCATGAAAGGACAATCAAAAGTATTGAGCCGACTGCAAAGACAATCCATTGAATCATTCTTATCCTGTTCCGAATTGACGGTCGCCCGCATCGCCCAAGCCGGGGACAATGTAGCCGCGTTCATTGAGATGATCGTCAATCGCCGCGAGATAAATCGGGACATCAGGATGATGTTCCTGCATATTCTTGATTCCCTCCGGCGCGCCGATCAGCCCGACGAACTTGATCTTCTTCACGCCCCAGTGTTTTAAGATGTTCGCGGTGGCAACGGCTGAACCGCCGGTCGCCAGCATCGGGTCGAGAATGAGGCAAACGGAAACGGTCGGCTCGGTGGGTAGTTTGTTGTAATACTCAACCGGTTTGAGAGTCCGTCCGTCGCGGTAAAGCCCGATATGCCAAACTTCCGCGACTGGCATCAACTCCCAAATGCCTTCGACCATTCCAAGACCGGCGCGCAGAATCGGCACGAGACCGATCTTCTCTTTGAGTTCTGAGCCGCTCATGGTCGCCAGCGGCGTTTCGACCTGTCGCGGAATCGTCAGCAAATCGGAAGTCGCTTCGTACGTCATCAATGCCGCGATCTCCCGGACAAGTTCGCGGAATTTCTTTGGCTCGATGCTTCTATCGCGCAGGCGCGAAAGTTTGTGAGCGACGAGCGGGTGGGGCGATGCAAAAACGTTGGACATGGCATTCTCCTAAAGGGGTTACTTTATTATAGCCTGCGAGGTGATTTTTGACCCATGACTTGCGCCTGCAATTTATGTACACTGAAAGCAAGTGAGGCCGTATGAAACTTTCCGGCTTGCATATTCTCTTGACGGTTCAATGCACGCGCGAGTGTGAGCATTGTTTTGTGTGGGGCAGCCCGCGTCAGCGCGGCGTATTGAATGTGGAGCAGATTGAGCAAATTTTATATCAAGCCAAAGAAGCAGGCGTGGAGTGGATTTACTTTGAGGGCGGCGAGCCGTTTATTTATTATGATGTTCTCGTCAGTGGCGTTCAGATGGCGGCGGAAATGGGTTTCACTGTTGGCATTGTATCGAATGCATATTGGGCCAAATCCGTGGCGGAAGCCTCGGAGCGGTTGCAGCTGTTTGCGGGATGCCTTTCCGATTTGACGATCAGCAGTGATTTATATCATTGCGATGAAATGTTGAGCGAAGAGTCGCAGAACGCGATGGTCGCCGCCAAGTGGCTGAAGATTCCAACCGGCATGATCAGCATCGCCAAACCCGACGAAGACGCGGCGCAGACGCATGGTCAAGTCAAAGATCAAGATGCAGTCATGTATCGCGGACGCGCGGCGGTCAAGCTTGCGCCGCAAGCGGGCCAACATCCGTGGAATGAATTCACGCAATGCCCGCACGAGGATCTGCGCGAACCCGGGCGCATCCATCTCGACCCGTTTGGGAATCTGCACATCTGCCAGGGAATCATCATCGGAAACGTTTTCGAGAAACCGCTGAAAGAAATTTGCGAAAGTTATGATGCCGACGCACATTCGATTTGTGGTGCATTGCTTGAAGGTGGTCCGGTTGCATTGGTCAGCGAATATAATCTTCCCCACGAACCAACCTATGCGGATGCGTGTCATTTATGCTACGAGATGCGGCTGGTTTTACGCGAACGCTTTCCTGAATTGCTTAAGCCCGATCAAATGTATGGAAAAATACCCTAAAGTTTTTGGTCAGACGGTTTCTTCTTTTCTTCTTCCCAGCAGGAATCCGCTGATGATGGTTAACATAGTTCCGGCAAGAATGTAGATGACTGAAATTTCGCTGGGCGGCTTTAAAGCGAAGATATAAAAATAAACCAAGATTGGAGAAATCTGAATCGGCACTTGTGCCACTGGCACCACGTTGCTGGCTTGCGCGACTTTGAACGCCAATTGATTTTGCCAGGTAATCACCGTAGCTGTCGTTATTAAGATCAGCGCCGCGATCACAAAAATAATTTCTTGCGCGGAAGAACCACCGCCGCTCAGGACAATCACAATCAGTGCGAGCAAGGGATTGATCCAGAAATCCGATAGGCACGCCAGAAAGCCATTCGTCAGCGCGATGAACATTCCTTTGCGCTCGTTTACGCGAGAAGCCATACCGCGTGTGACGAAACTTATCAAGAATAAACTTACGGTAAAGATCGCGATTCGGATGAGTGCATTGTTATCTGCCAGCGTTGCGCGGACTTGGGTTTGATTGATTCCCAATTGACTCAAACCCAATAAAAAGATTCCCACGATCATCAATCCAATGCCGGACATTTCGGACGTGTTCAGCGTTTCGTGATTCATTCGAACCGAGCCGATTGCCAGGACGATCAAGCCGGAAGCCATCAAGCCCGGCGTCAGCGCCGGCCCGATCATGGACTGAGCCATCATGTAAGCCGCCGTTCCGCCGCCCAGACCGAAGATGACACCCAACACCCAAGTCCGATTCTTGAATAGTTTGCGTATGAAACCATTTTCCGCGCTCTCCACCCGGACCCGGTTCACAGCTTGCTTTTCGAGCAGTTGTCCAAACTGAGTCAGAATCCCGCCAAGGATTCCCAGCGCGACTCCGATGATGTAATTCAAGTCCACGTTGCTAAATCTTGACCGCGTTATCCTGGATCACTTTAGCGAACCACTTGCCACTGTCTTTTACGGTTCTTTTCAACGTCTTGTAATCTACATGAACCAATCCAAAACGCGGACCGTATCCCAACGCCCATTCAAAATTGTCCATCAGTGACCAATGGAAATATCCCTTGACCGGCACGCCATCTTTGATGGCGCGGTGAACTTGCGCGATATGGTTTTGCAAATAGCGAATGCGCCGTTCGTCGCGGACGCGTCCGTCAAAATCAATGCCATCGGGGACAGGCACGCCGTTCTCCGTGACCATGAGATCGCAAGCTGGCTGATAATCTTTCCGGATACGCATCAGGATTTCGTACATGCCTTCCGGGTAGATTTCCCACATCCCGGAATATTCATTGCCTTCGGGGAAAGTCTGCGCGGCGGATACGAGCGGGAATTTTGCTTCATGTTTTAGCACCGAACGCGAATAGTAATTAACTCCGAGCACATCCACTTGTTTGATCTTTTCAAGATCGCCATCTTTGATCAACGAGCCTGTCAGCATTTTGACCAGTTTAAATTCGTGAATCGGCGATGTGCCTTTAAGCAATGGATCGAGCACCGAGCGGTTGACCAACGCGTCCACGCGCTGAGCGGCTTCATAATCTTTTTTCGATTCTGTTGCCGGATACATCGGGTTGAGATTAAGCGTGATGCCAATCTTTACCGGCTGTTTGGCGGAGGCGCGGATGGCTTCATATGCGAGTCCGTGCGAAAGCAGGAGGTGATGCAGAGCTTTTATGCCAGCCACAGGGTCTTTCGTGCCCGGCGCGTGTTGGCCGAGGAAATATCCAAGGATGGAGGTGACCCACGGCTCGTTATGAGTGAAGATCACTTTAACGCGATCCGTTAGATGGTCCGAGACGACGCCGGCATAATCCGCAAACGCGTAGGCAGTTTCGCGGTTGGGCCATCCGCCTTTGTCTTGCAGAGCCTGGGGCAAATCATAATGGAAAAGACAAGCATAAGGCTCGATGTTGTGTTTGAGCAATTCATCCACGAGGCGATCATAAAATGCCAGACCTTTTGGGTTGATTTTGCCCGTGCCTTCTGGAAGAATGCGCGTCCATGCAATCGAAAAGCGATAGGCCTTCAAGCCGAGGTCAGCCATCAACCTGACGTCATCTTTGTAGCGATGATAGTGATCCACAGCAACATCGCCGGTTTCGTTGTGGACAATTTTGCCCGGCTTGTGGCTGAACGTGTCCCAAATGGACCGCCCTTTGCCATCCGCATTCCACGCGCCCTCGATTTGATATGCGGATGTCGCCGCACCCCATACGAATTTTTTTGGAAACTTCAGTGATGTCATTTTATATACCTTATGTGAATGATGAGTCTAAGGATACAAGAGAATCGTTCATTGCGCAAGGAAAAGAAAAC
>DATCTP010000286.1:0-2693 GCA_036567885.1 Anaerolineales bacterium
CCGAACATATAACCAATTGCCAGTGGAATAGGAATTCGTTGTCGGTTGTACGACGAGGTCCTGCCGAGGAAGCGTTGCGGTTTGTCCCTCTTCATGCAGATCATACCAGGTGACCGGTCCCGCATTGGCTACGGTGACTACGAATGGACCCAAGACAAAAGGCGCCTTGCCATAAGAAGGAATCACATCCAATAAAGTGCTTCCGACCATGGTTCCAACCACAACAGGCTTCCCGGCGCGCTGATAATAATACGTGGCAGTGATTTTTATATTTCCCATCGGTGTGGCAGTATTGTTTAACAATTCGCCCACAATATAAAACCCATTATTCATTGCATACCCTTGGCTGCTCAGGACATCCAAATTAGCAGGCTGGGAAGGATCGGCTGTAGAGGCTGGGGTAGCTGATGAAACGGGAGAAAGTGTTGCCGCTGCTGGTACCGGCGTAACTGTCGAAGTATCCGTAGCGAGCGGCTGGTCGGTGGCGGTAGATTGGGATTGACTCGAGGATGGAGCTTGAATCTGAGCAATAGGCGTTCGCCGGCTGTTTCCTGTGTTGTTGGATGCGCTTGTGGATGCGCTGGTGGAACATGCTGTCAGTACGACGGCAACGGTAAGCATGAGAAAAAATTTTTTCATTCTATAACTCCTTGATTGAGATACGATCTTGAAATACCTTCTTGTGTTACAAATTTTTGAACATCGGCAATACGAACACGATGGTGGTTCCCTGATCTACCGCGCTTTCAGCCCAAATCTGGCCCTCATGCGCTTCGATAATCGACTTTGAAATGGCGAGGCCTAACCCCGAGCCTCCATCCTGCCGGTTGCGTGATTTGTCGCCTCGATAGAAACGATCGAAGATGTGCGGTAAATCCGCTTCGGAGATTCCCGGCCCGCTGTCTTGGATGCGAAATTCAATTCCATCCGAAACGGATCGAGCCGATAACTTGATCCGTCCGCCGGAGGGCGTATACCTTAACGCATTATCCAGCAGGTTTCCAAACACTTGGATGAGGCGGTGAGAATCAGCATTGACATCGGCGAGACCGGCGTCGGCATCGGTTTCCAAAGTGATTTGCGCGGTACGCGCTTTGGGTAAATAAGCCCCACTGACGCGGTCAATCAAATCGGCTGGCGAGACCGGTTGTAACGTCAGGGTTAACTCGCCCGCCTCCGAAAGCGAAAGCGTACGCAGGTCTTCAACGAGAAGTGAGAGTCGTTTGGATTCATCGTAAACAATATCGAATGTTTCAGGCGATGGAGTAAGTTTGCCCTCACTTAATGCCTCGGCATGTCCTAGAATGATGCTCAACGGGGTTCGCAGTTCATGAGCAATATCGGCGGTCATATTTCGGCGGAGGTCGCGGCTTTGTTTTAATTGCGAACTCATTTGGTTGAATGATTTGGTCAATTCTCCTAATTCATCTTTGGAACGCACCGGCACTTCTCGTTCGAGATTGCCTTGAGCAATATCACGCGTGGCATTGATTAATTCTTTCAGAGGCTGGGTCAATGTAGAAGCGAGGAGCAAACCCAGCAGGAGCGACAAAGCCGCCGCGCCCAAAGCGCCAACCAATAAATCCTGATTGATGCGCGCTAGATAATCATTGACAACCGGACGCGGAGCCGCACCGCGTGGAGGAAACGTGGGGATCAGCAAGCCAACCAGTTGTCCATTTGCCCAAATCGGTACGCCGAACGAAATCTGATTTGCAGAGGGCTTTTGATTTTTGAATTGACTATCGGTTGAAAATACAACATTGCCATTGCTGTCAACTAAAACTAAGGGGCGAACCGGATCGGTGGTTGAAGTGGAATTGTTGTTTTGTATGATCGTATCGACGCCGGTCCATCCATTGTGATTGACATAATACGCTGAAAGATTGGCCGCCAAAGTATCTTGGCGTTGCGTGTTCACAAATCTGCCGAATTCGTGCGCGGTCACATCGGAAGCCAGCACGCCAATCAATGCGATCCCAGCCAGGCTAACCGCTAGGAAAGCCAGCACCAACTTGATCGCCAGCGAGCGGTTGGGCAGGAAACTTTGAATTCCTGATTTGATCTTCGTGAAGATGGACATGCGGGCTTACTTTCCGTGAGAATTTTCAGGTTTGAAGCGATAACCGATTCCGTACACCGTTTCAATGTAACGTGGGTCACGGGAATCATCTTCGATCTTGGCACGCAAATTTTTCACATGCGCATCGATGGTGCGTTCGTATCCTTCGTAGGCGGAACCTTGCAGATAATCCAACAAATCAAGCCGGGTGTAGGTGCGGCCCGGAGAAGACATCAGCGCCGCTAACAGGTCGAATTCGGAGCGGGTTAAATCCACGGCGTTTTCATTGACAGTGACCACATGATTGGCGCGGTCGAGGACGATGCCGCCGGAACGTAACACATCTGCTTTGGGCATTTCCTGACCGGCGCGTCGCAACACGGCTCGGACGCGCGCCGTCAATTCGCGCGGACTAAATGGTTTGGTCACGTAATCGTCTGCGCCCAATTCCAGACCAGCTACTTTATCGCTTTCTTCAATTTTGGCTGTCAACAGAATGATCGGCGTCTCGCGTTCCTTGCGATGCAGGCGGATAAATTCATAGCCATCCATCTCTGGCATCATGATATCCAGAAGGATCAAATCGGGCTTCTCGTTTCGTGCTTGAAAAAGCGCGTCTCGTCCGTTCTTC
>DATCTP010000287.1:0-2383 GCA_036567885.1 Anaerolineales bacterium
GGAAGAAGAACTCCGCGTGGCGCGCCTGACGCTGGCGCAGATGAATTCCCGCCAATCTCAATTGCTGGTCATGCGTTATTCTGGAATGAAGTATAAAGATATCGCTTCGGCGTTGAACCTCTCGCCCGCGTCCATCGGGCCGTTGTTAGTACGCGCTGAACGTGAGTTTGAAAAACAGTATCGCACACTTGTGCAGGAGGAACCATGAACAAACATTTGAATGATGGTCAATTGCGAGCCGCGCTCGACGGTGAACTCGATAAACAAGCGCACAGCCATCTTGATTCTTGTTCCGCTTGCCAAACGCGCCTGCGTACAATGCAATCGCAAGTCGCGGCAACGGCTCACAAGCTGGCTTTTCTGGATTCCAGTCCGCGAATGGATGCGCCTTCCGTACAATCCAGCTTAAGCCATTTCTATTCCCAAAAGATTTACGAAAAGGAGATTCCGATGTTAAAAAAGATATTCGCTTCACCCGTTATACGTTACACGGTGATGGCCGCGCTGATTCTGGCGCTCATTATTTCCATCCCCGCCACGCGCGCCTTAGCCGATCAACTGCTCAATCTTTTCCGCGTCGAACAGGTTACCGTGGTGCCGATTGATTTTACAGGCATGCAGGAGTTAACCGGCAACGGAGCGCTTGGCAAACAGATCAGTGAATTGGTTTCCAGTTCGATCACGATGGAAAAGAAACCCGGCAATCCGGTAAACGCAATCAGTGCTTCGGACGCCAGTCAGAAAGCCGGCTTCACCGTTCGGCTGCCGCAAAATGCCACTTCTTCGCGTATAAGCGTTCTTGGCAACGCCGCCTTTAATTTCACTGTTGACCGCGCCAAAGCTCAAGCCTTGTTGAATGAAGCCGGACGCAGTGATTTAGTTTTGCCGACCGCGATTGACGGCGCCGTGATTGCGGTTAACGTTCCCGCTTCCATCCAAGCCGATTACGGCTCCTGCCCCGATCCGTCCACCTACGACTTCGCTCAACGCGGCTCCATGAGTCGGCAGTATCCGGATTGTGTTATCCTATCGGAGATTCCCAGCCCAACGGTCAACGCGCCCGCCAACGTGGATGTCGCTCAACTAGCGCAGATCGGACTCGAGTTCACCGGCATGACCAGCGACCAAGCCGCGGCGTTCACCAAGAGCGTGGATTGGACTTCGACTCTCGTGGTACCCATCCCCAAAAATGCCGCCACCTATCAGCAATTGACCGTGGACGGTGTGACTGGCACGCTCATTCAGCGTCCCGCCGACGACGCGCCTCAATTTGTTTTGATTTGGGTCAAGAACGGAATCGTTTACGCCATTGGCAGTTTGGGCACCAATTCACAGCAAGCGATCAGCATGGCAAACTCACTTCCGTAAAGATCTATGCCTGAAGCATTGGCGATTGACACTCACGAGTTAAGAAAAGTATTCGGCGAGCAAGCCGCCGTGAAGAGCCTCACCCTGCAAGTCAAGCAGGGTGAGGTGTTTGGATTCCTCGGACCGAACGGTGCAGGCAAAACAACTTCCATCAAGATGCTGCTCGGACTCGTTGCGCCCACATCGGGAACTGCATCCTTATTGGGCGCGAAAATTGGAGATAGAAGTGCGCTTAGGAATATGGGCTTCCTGCCGGAACATTTTCGATTTCAGGAATGGCTGACCGCGGGCGAATTTCTCGAATTGCACGGCCAGCTTTATGGAATGGAATCTCGCGATTTAAAATCGCAGATCAACGAACTGCTCGAACGGGTTGGATTATCCGATTTTCGTAACAAGTTATTGCATACGTTTTCAAAAGGCATGTTGCAGCGCATCGGACTCGCGCAGGCGTTATTGAATCGACCGCGTCTTGTTTTTTTGGATGAACCCACATCAGGTCTCGACCCGGTGGGTCGCCGCCTCGTCCGCGACATCATCCGCGAGTTGCGGGAAGAGGGCACAAGCGTATTTCTCAATTCACATTTGCTAAGCGAGATCGAAGTCACGTGCGACCGGGTGGCGTTTATCCGTCACGGAGAAGTGGTACGCGTGATGGAATTGTCGTCACTGGAAGCGGGACAAATCAACGTGATGATCCGCGCCAAAGGGCTGACCTCGGAAATCATTGCGGGGCTTTCGCAATGGGGAAAAAGCATTCAAGCGGAAGGCGAGAATGTGAACATGCTCTTATCCACAGAATCCGCGGTCCCGGAGATCACACGTTACCTCGTCATGCACGGCGCAGAAGTTTTTGCACTGACTCCCAAGCGCGCTTCATTAGAAGAGATTTTCATCGAAACGGTCGGAAAGGATGGCGGGCTATGAAAAATATTTGGATTCTGGCTCGCATGACGTTCCGTGAAGCCATCCGCCGCCGAATCGTGGCAACTGGTTTGGTGCTCGGCTTGTGTTT
>DATCTP010000288.1:0-2605 GCA_036567885.1 Anaerolineales bacterium
GCCGATTGGAATGGCGCAAAACCATGTTGAAATAAAACCGTTCCCCACCATGGAGAGGTAAGTACGATGACGCCAAGCCCAACCCATAAAGCGTCGCGTACGCCGCGCCAATTTCGTCCCTTGAAAAGCCAAATCAACGCGCACGCCGCGGCTGTATGCAATCCTGTCTCAGGATGACTGAGGATCGCGCCAGCACCAAACAATGCGGTCCACAAAATATATTTTTGCGCGCGCTGAGTGAACAAGGCCCAGGCTGAAGCACATGCCAAAAGAAGAAAGAGCAAGCCGAAAGATCGGCTAAGACCGCCGCCCATCACATACCACGATATTAACCGCGGCATCAATGAATAGGAGATTGCGGCAAGCGAAGCCTTCGAACGCGAATTCAGCATCAGGCTTGCCATCCAGTAAAATGCAAAAATGGACAGGGTTGAAATAACCGGCGGAAGCCAGCGAAGAATATCAAATATTGAAACACCAAGCGAGGAAATCAATCCAGCAGCATAGAATGAAAGCGGCGGGTATGCAAACGGGATATTCAAGTGATTATAAGAAGTAAAAGCGGGAAGTAAATAATGATTGGCGCGGAGATCAGAAATCATGACATAGAACATCCCCCCATCATTGATGGGAGTACCCGTCTCTATGGTCGGCCAAAATCGTACCCACGCGCCGAAAAGAACGGACAAGATGAAAATGAGATCAGCCCAGCCTATTTGATTCTTGCGCATGAGTCCTTAAAAATAATTTTGAAATCAGGAAATCACACAACCGCATCAATGATCAGCGCAAGAAATATGAACGCCAGATACATGCTCGACCAGCGATACATGGTCCACGCCACTTTGTTGCCGGGAATTTTCCACACACGCAAAGCCGCATAAATCAATAAGAGACCAAGCACAATGGCGGAAACCAGATAAACGATTCCTGTGGCGCGGATGAGGGGCAGTAAAAGCGTCGTGCCGACCAAAACAAACGTATAAATCAGGATTTGCAGGCGCGTCTCTTTTTCCCCTTTGACAACCGGCAACATCGGCACACCGGCGCGTTCATAATCTTTTGCTCGGACAATTGCCAGCGCCCAGAAATGCGGCGGCGTCCACATAAAAATGATCAGAAACAGAATCCACGCCGCGAGGCTGAGATGACCGGTTGCGGCAGCCCAACCAACCATCGGAGGAATCGCTCCCGCACCGCCGCCGATCACGATATTTTGAACCGTTGCCTTCTTCAACCAGAGACTGTAAAACAACACATAATAAAAAATCCCGGCAAGCGAAAGCAACGCCGCCGTCAAGTTTACGAAACCGGCGAGGATGTAATAACTGGCAAGGCACAACGCCAAACCAAACGAAAGACCTTCCGCGGCGTTCATGCGTCCAGCCGCGAGCGGACGCTGGGAGGTTCTCTGCATATTCTTATCCAACTCGCGGTCAATATATTGATTCAATGCCGACGAACCGCCCGCCGCCAACGCGCCGCCGAGCAGAGTCCAAAGAGCGAGCGATGGAGAGGGCCAGGCTTTGCCGCCCATCACAAGCCCGCCAAATGTGGTAACCAATAAAAGCGCCACGATCACAGGTTTGCTCAGAACAAAGAAATCGCCCAAACGCTGACGAAAATCTATTTTTGGAAATTGTTTTCCGTCATGAGCGGATAAACCGGATATAACAGCCAGGGCGATCAAAGAAATCCAAAGCGAAACAGCCGTCAACGTGTGCAAAACAACCAAATGAACTGGAAAGTTTTTCGCAACTTGGATTGCCCCGACAAAAGCCTGTCCGCCAAAAAGTACAGCCGTTACCGTTGTCAACGGCAACAACAACGAATCATCGCGTTGTTCGCGCCAGGCTTTTAGAAACAACCAGATCATCAAAAGCGCGGAGATGATCGCCAAAGCAATGTGAACGAACTTAAGCCAGCCAAATGAATTCGTTGGAATACAAAAGGGCCAACCGGAACAAGTCAGTGCGGCGCCGGTCAGGAAGACCACGCGTCCGGCAATGGTTAACAGCAAAACAAAAATCATGGTGATCCAAACCAAGCGCGTGAACGATGAAGAAAAACTATATTTCATGATTTCTTCCTCAATTCCTTTCTCCATAAATAATAACCATATCCAACGATGAATAGAACCGCAAACAAACACCATTGAATGGCATAATTCAGATTCGTACTTCCATCCGAAAGATCCAACGACTCTAAAATTGGAATCGGCGGATCGGTGCGATTCGGAATCGGAGTGAGTTGAATATAAACCGGCAAAATCGGATAAGGAATTTGCCGGCGGATGCGATCCATATTTACATAAACCCAAAAATCAAGACGCGTTTGATGCGACGTCAAGGTCGGGTCAGCGTCGGAGCCGGGAGTGGGTTGCGTTTGCGCGAGGCGAATGATTCCGCTGACAGTGACTTGCCCGGCTTGATCGTATTGGCGCCAATCGGCGGGCATGGAATTGCCGTCAGATGGAATCCAGCCTCGATCCACGAGAACCGCTTCCCCGTCCGCGAGACGAAGCGGCGTAAACAAATGATATCCGGGTTGGACGCCATTATATTGATCACGCGTTGCAATCTGATTTTGAAAATCATACGTTCCG
>DATCTP010000289.1:0-6069 GCA_036567885.1 Anaerolineales bacterium
CCTATCTTGGCGGCTTGTACGAATTAAAGGTGTAACACAAATATGGACTACCTCCTTGACGTTCAAGACATCCACACCTTCATCGGCCAATATCATATTTTGCAGGGCATTAGCGTGCGCGTGCCGAAAGGTTCGATCACAGCCCTGCTTGGACGCAATGGTGCGGGCAAGACCACCACGCTCAAATCCATTATTGGGTTGACGCCTCCAAATCATGGCAAAGTCATTTTTGACGGCCGCGAAGTAAGCGGTATGCGTTCCTTCGACATTGCGGCGCTCGGCATCGGTTTTGTTCCCGAACACCGCGCCATCTTCCGCGATTTAAATGTGGAGGAAAACCTCAAACTTGCCGAACGCAAAAAAGGTGACCTGGATCGAAAACGCGATTTGATTTTTGGTCTCTTCCCCGATCTCAAGCGTCTGATTGCATTGCCCGGCACGAGTCTCTCAGGCGGACAGCAGCAGATGCTTGCCATTGCCCGGGCGCTCGTCGCCGATAATTCACTCCTGCTGATTGACGAGCCCAGCGAAGGTCTTGCGCCTGTCATCATCGAACACATGATGTCTGCGATTCGTCAATTGTCCAAAGATGCGACCATTGTGTTGGTCGAGCAGAATTTTCTCGTGGCGAGTCAGCTTGCAAAATATTATGTCATTATCGAAGAAGGTCAGTCTGTCAAATCGGGCTTAATGGCAGAGCTTATCAAAGACCAGGCCACCATTCATCGTTATCTTGGGGCGGCGTAGGAGCAGGCATGAATATATTTCTCCGAAAAAACCTTCTGCTCATTATCACGCTGGCAATCATCGCCGCGTTTTTTGCAATGGCCGCACAAGGCATGGGCACGCAGGATTTCGTCATCACCTTATTACGCGGCTTGTCCGTTGGCGCCATCACATTTATTGTCGCATCAGGTTTCTCGCTTATCTTCGGCCTGCTCGACGTGCTCAACCTTGCGCACGGCACGCTCTTCATGATCGGCGCGTATATCGGCTGGACCGTTTACGTCCGACCGGATACGTTCGTGGATTTGCTGACTCCCCTGGCTTTGATCTTTAGTGGATTCATGCTTCGGGATGTGTATCCGCATCTTTCCGCCCGCATCCGGCCCGGCTTAAGAATGAAGCGGATTCTCCCCTGGGCTTTGATTCTCGTCTCCATCCTGCTCTTCGCCTATATCCTGCCTCGATATCCAATTGCAAGCTGGAACCTTGATAACTATGCCCAAAGTCCTGTCACCTATTCCTTCATGGCCGATCAAGGCGCGCGCCTGCCTTCACCAACAGTTTCCTTCGACCAGATTTCCCCGGCCTTTGCAATTTTGGGCTTACTCCTTGCAAGCATAATCGGTTCATTCGGCCTGTCCCTTTTTGATCAAACCACACAGCGTCCCTTGAAGTTGACGTGGCGCAATTTTGCAAGTTTCGTGTTATTGCTTTTGGTCGGGTTGATTTGCTTTGTATTCAACGACACCTTGACAAATTTCTTGACGAGCCTCAACACGAATTGGTTGTTCTTAATCGCAGTACTCGTTGCTACATTAAGCGGAGCCGGGTTGGGCGCGCTGATGGAAGCGACTCTCATCCGCCCATTGTATAGCCGCCCGATCTACCAGCTCATGCTGACGATTGGACTCAGCGCGATTGGCGTTCAGATCGTGCAGACCATTTGGGGACGACCGGAATTTGTCATGCCCAAACCGACCATGTTCAATGGTTCCGGCGCAAGTTGCCCGGCTACCAGTTTCTCATCCTGGTGGCAGAATAATTGCTCGACAATTTTATTGTTCGATGGACGCGTGCGCGTGTACAACGAAATTTTTATTCCGCTGGTTGGTTTGTTGGTATTGATTGCAGTCTGGATTTTGCTGCAACGCACGCGGCTGGGAATGGTCATCCGCGCCGGTGTGCAGGATCGCGAAATGGTGGAGGCGCTGGGAATTAACGTGCGACGAGTATTCACAATGGTCTTTGCTTTGGGCGTGGGACTTGCGGCTCTTGGCGGCGCCCTTGCCGCTCCTTCGACAGGACTTTCGAACGCGATGGGCGAGAGTCTCCTGCTCAATGCCCTGATCGCCCTCGCCATCGGTGGGCTGACAAGTTATCCCGGTGCCGCGCTTGGCTCTTTGTTGGTCGGTCTGATCCAGCAGTTCATCATCAAATATGGTCAGATCGGCATTCCAATCCCGTTCACGGATATTGTGCTTAAACCCACGCCTCCGATTGTCCCGGCTTCGACTGTATTGCTCATGGTCATTGTCCTGTTGATCCTTCCCAATGGTCTGCTTGGGAAAAAGGAATAGATATGCAGAAAACGACTTCTTCCTTTTTTCGGAATAATCGGGCTGTGCTCATTGCAATTTTGGCGTTGGTTTTATTGCCTTTTATTATTGGCCTGTTCGAAGGCGCATCTCCACTGGCCGTTTGGATGAATAAGGGCGGTATCTCGAAGTTTATTGAGGGACTGGCAATCGAGATTTTTATTCTGGCTTTGTATGCGCTCAGTTATGATTTAATCTTTGGCGTTACCGGTCTGCTCTCATTTGGACATGCGATGTTCTTTGCTGTGGGAGCGTATCTAACAGGCATTGCCATTAAGAATTTTGGTCTTGCTTTGCCTGCGGTCATTGGACTGGTTTTTCTTGCTTCCATCGTGCAGGCTTTGCTGTTCGGTTTGGTGTTGCCGCGCGTCAAGGGCATTACCTTCGCATTGGTCACGCTGGGTATGGCTTCGGTCTTTCACATCGTGATCATGTCGAGTGAAGTTGGAAATTACACCGGCGCAGATGTGGGTCTGCAAGGCATGATTGTGCCTGAATTCATCAATCCTGCCACTGAAAGATTGCGCTTTTACTTTGTGGCGCTGGTCGTTCTTTTCCTGTTCTATTTTCTTTATAAGCGTTTTCTCAATTCTCCAACCGGACGCGTGTGCGTTGCCATCCGTGAAAATGAAGGACGCGCGAAAATGCTGGGCTATAACACCTTTGCATTCAAACTTGCGGCCTTGATGCTTTCGTCTTTCACTGCCGCTTTGGCGGGGACCTTGCACGCGCTTTACCAACCGATTGTCAGTCCCAATGTGGCCGATCTGAGCTTTACTGTGACCGCTCTATTGATCGTGTTGATCGGCGGTGTCGGCACACTCAGCGGATCGCTGATCGGTGCAGTTGTCTATCGCCTGCTTGACTTTGGTCTGCAACGTTACATCGGCGAAAACGCCAGCTTCATCACAGGAGCGGTCTATGTTGCTTTTGTACTCTTTGTGCCTTTTGGCATCGTTGGGACGTGGCAAATGAATTCATTGCAGGTCAAGCAGGGTTGGCAACGCTTATGGAAGATGCTTCAACTTTGATTCCGGGCGGCTAATATCGTGACATCACGAAGGAAATGGTGGTGATACTCCCCTGCTACTAAAGTGGCAGGGGAGTATCACCGATGGGCTAATACCAAGTCGTACGTGTTTGCCGTTGTGCCACAGGTACAATAGGTGGTAGAGGTTGATAAGAAAAGCTTGATGCGAGAGTCGGCAGGATCGCTTCGCTGACGGCGCAGTGCCCGATGGGAGTTGGACAATAATCCAAGGTCGTTCTTAACCAGTTTTCCGTCCAGGCTTTTTAGGATGTTCTACCCAATGCCGAAGCATAAATGGCACAGCTTGGCGCTTTCCAGCTCGTTTCAGTTCTTCCACTTCCGCTTGCAAAAGTTCTACCTGCTTCCGCAACAACTCATTCTGCCTTTGCAATATTTCATTCTGTTGCCGCATGCTCTCATAATTGGCCAATACCTCAGCCAACTGCTGCTTCAGTTCCGCAAGCTCGTTTCGATTCCGTCGCGTTATGATGTTCATCAGTTTACGATCCGCGCCGCATTCCTGGCACGGGCCTTTCATCCCATTTTTTCCAAGACCTTCAACCCTTTACAAAATTATGCTTTTGCACGGTAAACAGGTACAACTTTAGAAAACAAACAGGTCTTGCAAGTGAAAACTTGTAAAACCTGTTTGGCTGTTGAGAAACTTATTTCTGCGCAAACATATCCATCAATAATTTGAAGTTGCCGCCAACGGGATACAGGATGGGGCAGGTACATTCGCTGTTTTGGCTACTTTTTATATCTGTCCCAAATTCATGAAGTAAAAAGGTTCCGATGATGTTACAGAAATAACCAGAAAATACAGGTTGACAACAAAACTATATCTGCTATAATAGTTTTTTAGTTTCCAGTCTAATCTGCAAAAAGCTGATTTTCACTAGGAGAGTTACTGATGAGTAAAACTACTGTCGGTGAATTGTATGATTTTTGCTCAGGTAGTTATGGCAAACATACGGCGATTAAGTTCAAAGGAACTTCTTATACTTATCGTGAAGTGGGAGAGAACGCTTATCGCCTAGCCAATGCGTTCCTAGCGCTGGGTTTGCAAAAGGGGGAACGTGTTGCCTTTCTCATGGCAAACTGTCCCGAATACATCTTCACAGAATATGCCTTGGCCAAAATTGGAGCGGTGCGCGTGCCACTGGCGGTCTTGTTAACATCGGAGGATCATATTTATATGATGAATCACTCGGAGGCAGTGGTGTTGGTGTACCACGAGAAGCTAACTGCGCGTGTTCAAGCGATGATCCCTCAGCTGAAAACGATCAAGCATTTTGTCTGTGTTGCATCGGATCCTGTAAATGTGCCAGAAGGTCACCATCACTTGCAAACGATGATGGCGGATTATTCGCTGCAATTGCCACCACAAGAAGTGACCGAGGATGATTTGTGCGGCATATACTACACCGGTGGCACAACCGGCCGGCCCAAGGGTGTAATGCTCTCCCATCGTGCATGGGTCAATGCAGTGATGTTGGAGATGTTGGAGCTTAGTCTTGGCCGAGACGAAGTCTTTGCGTATATGACTCCGCTAACACACGCCGGAGGAGTGCTACTGCTTCCTATCCTTTTGCGCAGGGGTGTGTGCCTAATCATGGAAAGTTTCACTCCGGCAGAATTCCTCGAGCAAACCGAAAAAGAAAAAGTGACAGCAGCCATGTTTGTGCCAACCATGATCTATTTGCTGTTGGATTATCCAGGTGCGGCGAAATATGATACCCGTAGTTTACGTAATATCTTGTATGGATCGGCGCCGATCGCAGCCGAGCGTCTTAAGCTAGCGATCACACGCTACGGGCCGATCTTCTCTCAGTATTACGGCCAGACCGAATCCCCCATGATTCTGACTGCGCTCCCCAAAGAGGAGCATGTGATTGACGATCCAGTGCGGGAACGTCAGATATTCAGCTCGTGCGGCCGGCCAACGCTGACGACTCAAATCAAGTTGGTTGATGGAACCGGCCAAGAGGTACCGACCGGTGAGGTAGGAGAGATCGTTGCCCGGAGTAGCTTCATGATGGATGGTTATTTCAAAGACCCGGAAAAGACAGCAGCCACTATTCAAGATGGTTGGCTGCACACTGGAGATATGGCTCGTCAGGATGCGGAGGGTTTCCTATATATTGTGGACCGCGCCAAGGATATGATTATCAGCGGCGGGTTCAACATCTACCCCAGGGAAGTAGAGGATGTACTGTTCGAGCATGAAGCGGTCAAACAGGCCGCAGTAATAGGCGTGCCGGATGATAAGTGGGGGGAAGCGGTCAAGGCGATTGTTGTGCTGCATTCAAACAAGAAAGCGACCGAGGCTGAACTGATCCAGTTTGTTAAGGAGCGCAAGGGAAGCGTGAATGCCCCCAAATCTGTTGAGTTTTGGGATTCGATCCCATTGACTAACTTAGGTAAGCTGGATAAAAAGAAAATTAGGGAACCGTATTGGCGGGGTAGAGACCGCCAGATTTAAGCTTTTCAATTCTTGCCAAAGGAGATAAGCATATGATTCTCAATTCGAAAGAAACGATCAAGGAATATACTGATAAAGGCTGGTGGGGAACCGAGACGATTTTGGATCTGTTTCTAAGGAACGTGAAAAACATACCAGAAGCGTTGGCAATTGTTGACCCGCCTAACCGGGAGACATTTACCACTGGTGCTCCACAGCGGCTGACCTACTGCGAGTTGGATCGAGCTAGCAGT
>DATCTP010000290.1:0-3274 GCA_036567885.1 Anaerolineales bacterium
ATCAAGATTAAATCCAAACGCGGCAGAGTGTCGGCGTATTCGACTACTTCAAAGCCCGAGGTTTTCCATTCGCAATGAATTCCAAGATAACCAAGCATACGTGCAATCAAAACGAAATTGGATACATTATCTTCCACCACCAAAACAGTTGCATCCTTTGGAATGTTGGAATTGTGAACGGGTTGTGTGTCAGACGCGGGTAAATTAACCATTGGGATTCCTTTGTATGAAACGCTCGACTTGCATCGTTAGTGTGTCAATGTCAATCGGTTTTTGAATATAGCCGTCGCATCCGGCTTCCAGGGAACGTTCGCGGTCGCCGCGCATGACATTGGCGGTCATGGCGATGATCGGCATCTTTTCAAATCCTGGCATAGCCTTGATCTCGCCGGTTAAAGTGTAGCCATCTTTGTCCGGCATGCTGATATCCATCAGAATTAGATTGGGCTTTTTGGTTTTTAGATACGCCAGTGCCTCCGCGGCGTTCCGGGCTTCATCAACCTTATAGCCGTCCGCGCCCAGCACGCGCTGGACAAGACTCCGGTTATCCGGATTATCTTCAACGTACAAAATAGTTCCTTTATCGGACATGATGTACTTTACCTTCTGAGTGTGATTTTACTTGCTGGAAACCGCCGTAAGCATAACAGCAGGATTACAAAAACTTAACAAAATAGTCGAGGCCAAAGAACGGTGTAAAACCGATGGACAGTTTTATTCCAGCCCTGCTTTGAAAGTGCTGACAAACCCCTGGAGTTTTAAGGGTTATTGCAGTTTGTGCGGCTTGTACAGCTTTGACTTGAATGGCCTGAACTGTTTCCGCCCTGATTCTGGTTGATTATATCCTTTGCCTCGGGGCTGATGGCCAACCAGCTTGAATAATCATTTTGATTCATTGGAGTTTCTTGCGGAAACTCATTCGTACCGCCCGGAGTGGTCAAAAGGATTCCTTTCTGGCCATTGGTAAGATTGAGGCTTCCCGCATCGTTTTGCGCGGCGCAGCTTCCTTCCAGGCACTCAACGAATATCTTGTTGACAGAGGGATAAATGAGGACTGACATATAGGAACCGCGCACAGAAGCTACGCCGCTAGGCGTGCTTACTTGTAACGATCCACCTTTTAATATAATGAAGATTTGACCGAGAGTCAGATTTAAAATGGTGGTGAGTCCGCCTGGCGACTCCTTATTGGATTCTAGGGTAAATAGACTGGAAGGTGCAACTCGAATGATTGTTCCCGATGGTAAGTCGAGTCGCGCTGTACTTGACGAACCGGTTTGAAGTTGCCCTTGTACTTGCAAAACCAGCCCGGGATTTGCCGGTGTAAATTCGTTTTGGTCAGGCTGTCTGGCAGTTACGTTGCCCTGTGTTTCTTTCAGCGTGGCGGTTAATTCTGGAGCCGAGACTGTAGGCACAACGGCAGGCTTGGAAGGCTTGGATAAACTTTGGCGAATGATTATTGCAATTGCGATGGCGATAAGAGCAACAACCGCTGAAAAATATATCCGATACGTTTTGTTTTGTAAGAGGAACTTGATTCTCGTAAAAAGGATTTTGAAGAAATTTTTATTCAACACGTTTCTCTCTGGTCTAAAACAATAAAACGAAAAATTAAGATCTGGAGCGGGTGATGGGACTCGAACCCACGATATCTTGCTTGGGAAGCAAGCGTTCTACCACTGAACTACACCCGCTTGACGCGCTGGATTATATATCAAGACTCACGATTGAGCAACTTATGGGTTAATTCCACCAATGCCTCGCCCGCTTCATTTTTCGGATTGATCTTTTCCAAAGTACTCAGCGCTTGATTGGTTAAACGTTCAACCTCCAGTTGGGCATATTCGCGCGCTCCTTCGTTGACTAGCAGTTGAGCTACCTCCGCAACTTCATCGGGACGAATAGCGGACGCGACCCATCGTTGCGCGAATTTTCCTTTTAAGCTGATCCCGTACAAGATTGGCAGGGAATTTTTCCCCTCGACCAAATCACTCGCCGCGGATTTGCCGGTCAGCGCTTCGTCGCCCCAGATGCCGAGAATATCATCTTGAACCTGGAATGCCAGCCCAAGGTCCCGGCCAAAGACGCGATATTGTTCGATTGTTGCATCGTCCACGCCGCCAAGGATCGCACCAAATTGTGTGCAAGCAGAAATCAACGCGGCAGTTTTGCCATCGATCATTTTCCAATAATCATCAAGGGAAAGATCGTTGCGATTTTCATACGCCATATCCAGATATTGTCCTCGAGTGAGATCGAGACAAGCATTGTGAATCACACGCGCAGTTTTGACAACAATTTCAGCGGGATATTCATTTGACAAATCCATAATGGCTTGATTGGAAATCACAAAGAGCGCGTCGCCAACATTGATGGCTTGCGGCATATTCCATTTTTTCCACACGGTTGTGCGACCGCGGCGCTTATCGGAGTTATCTTGAATATCATCGTGAACAAGCGAAAAGTTGTGAACCAGTTCAATTGCCGCCGCGGCCGATGCGGCGCGTAGCCATTTTGATATATAAGATGCCGTAACTAATAAAACAATTAAAGGGCGGAGACGTTTACCGGTTGCTTCCGATCCTGCGCCTTCGCCAGTCCAACCCATGTGATAGGTGAGCATTTCGTGGAAAGGGCGGAGGCTTGGTTCGTCAAGCCGCGCGACTTGATGCTTGAGTTCGCTTTCAATCACGGGAAGCATTATTTCGGTATATTTTTTTAGGGACATGCGTACGCCTCGCTCATAACAAGTTTAGTTGGCGCAATTTTGTTCCAAGTTGTTCAGGAGATTTGAAATGAATGGTATTGAAACCCATTTTCTGCGCGGTGACAATGTTCGCTTCGGAGTCGTCAATCAATAGACATTCTTCCGCGGCGTGATGGATTATCTCCAAAGCCAATTTGAAAATCGCGGGATCGGGTTTGATCAATTTGACTTCGCCGGAAAGAATGATCGTATCGAATAGACCGAAGAAATCATATTGAGGTTGTATGCGCGGATAGGTCTCTGCCGACCAATTACTCAATCCGTAAAGCGGATATCCGGCTCGTTTGAGCTGATCGAGAATTTCGACCGTTCCAGTGATCGGACCGACAATCGTATCTTCAAAATGATCGTAATAGGCACGGATGAGGTGAAAATGTTGCGGAAATTGATTCGATAATTCTGCAATTCCTTCCGCAAATGGACGACCGCGATCTTGTTCCGCATTCCAAGATGAAAAGTTGATTTCTGCAAGGAACTGGTCAATTTGCTGGGGTTGATCGAAGAAGC
>DATCTP010000291.1:0-2435 GCA_036567885.1 Anaerolineales bacterium
CGTTTTGGCGCTGATGCAAAAACAGCTTTCCGAAGGTAAGCTTCAAGTGAAAGTTAATTTATCTGCCTTGATGCCGCCAATCGTGGCGGTCAATAGTCAAATTCAACAGGTATTTATCAATTTGATTTTGAATTCATTCGATGCCATGCCTAATGGCGGTCACCTGACTATTACCGGAAGATCGGTGGAGGGAGGCGTGGAAATCCTTTTTCAAGATAATGGACCCGGCATACCTGTGGATCAACAGAAAAATATTTTCGAGCCGTTCTACAGCACCAAGGACGGCGGAACCGGCCTGGGCTTAACCGTCAGCTATAATATTGTCACTGCTCACGGCGGCGCGTTGGAATTGCTGACCGGCCATGGGCGCGGCGCTTGTTTTCGACTTTATTTGCCAGCAGGAGGTAAATCATGAAATCCAATATTCTGGTTGTTGATGATGAAACGGTTGCGCGTCAATCACTCACGGATATTCTTAAACTGGAAGGATATAACGTAACCTCTGCGCCCAACGGGCAGGCAGCGGTGGAATACGTCCGGACTCATCCCGTTGACTTGATGGTGGTTGATTTGCGTATGCCGGGCATGGATGGTTTGGAAGTTGTACAGGTTGTCAATCAACTGGCTCCTGACACGGAAATTGTTTTGTTGACTGATTACGCTTCAACCGATTCCGCCGTTCAGGCATTGCGATTGCGAATCCACGATTACCTGATCAAACCTGCCGCGCCGGCGCAAGTTATTGCCAGCGTGAAAAAAGGCTTGGCGCGCCGCGCGGCAAAACTGCAAGCGAAGAGCGGTTCGGGAGAACCAACCGAAATTGACGAGTCGGCGGTGGAATATAAATTAAAAGATGGAACTGTGGTTGACCTTTCGCGACGACAGATTCGGTCCGGGAAGAAAGTGGAGCATCTTACTCCTGCCGAAGGCAGATTATTGCATATCCTGATGGAAAATCCAGGCACGGTGTTTTCTCATCGCGAGCTGGTGTTGTTGGTTCAGGGATACGATACGTCGCAGCGCGAAGCGCCGGAGATTTTGCGTCCGTTGGTGAGTCGGTTGCGGCATAAGCTGGAGAAATTCCCGGTGCTCTCCGAGCGCGTGGCGAGCGTGCGGGGTACAGGTTATCTCTACGAACGCGAAAATTGATTTCAGCTAAATAAAAAATGTCTGCTTCAAGGCAGACATTTTTTATTCATGTGGTCCCCAGGGAATGTCGGCGGGAATATCGCGAGGTAAGTCGGGCGGACGAATCCAGGAAAGCCAGCCGCCTTTGCCGCTGGAATGTGTCGGACGCGATTCTTCCAATCGAACGAGAAGCAGGCTCAAGCCGAGTCCAGACGCGCCCAGCCATTGCGTCCACGCCAGATTTTCTTTTAGGAAAATATAGCTAAATGAAATGGTCACCAGCAACTCGCTGAGTCCGAGAAGCGCCGTCTGCATACCGCCGATATGTTTGACGCCAAGGAACAGCGCGAGGCGCGAAAAAAGCGTAGCAAAGGTCAACCCGATAACGGGCCACCATAATAAACTCGGTGCGACCCATTGGCGGTCAAAGAAGCCGTAAGCGGGTACGACCACAACCGTCATTGCAATCAATGTATAAAGTGTTACGGTGGGCGCGGGAACTTCATATAGAACTCGTTGGTTGATAGGCAGATGAAGCGCATATAGCGCCGCCGCTCCAAGCATCATCGCGACTCCAATTGGATCGGTGGGATGATTGGGCAGTGTGGTGATGAGGAGAAGGGACAATCCTGCAATGCCCATGCGAAAAATGGTCAAGCGGCTGGGCGGTTGGCGGTCAAGGATCAGCCAAACGGCAACAAAGAATGGATAAATCAGATATAACGTTTGTCCGACACTCGCATCCAATCGCTCGAGTGCCATGTAATATAGAATGGAGCCAAGTCCGTTGATGGCGCCCGCCAAAAAACAACCGATGAGACCAACGGGATAAATATAAAGATAAGGACGATAGAAAAGAAGCATGACGATCAGAATCAATCCCGCTGCCATGGCAGTCCGCAAGGCGGCCACTGCCAATGGAGAGAATCCAAAATTCATTGCCAGTTTTCCAAAGACCGGGGAAATTCCAAGGAATGCCGCTGAACTAAGCGCTGAGAGGATTCCCTTCGTGCGTCCTTTTTGCATTCGTTTCCAGAATCGTTTTATTTGATAAGCGCCTTGACTTCTTCCAGGAATTCATCGTTGAGGAAATCACCTTTTTGCATAAGAGATTGAATTTGCGTGCCGAGCCGGCCTTTTTCTTCGGGCGTCAGTTCTTTGGCGGTGGCGACAATCACCGGGATTTCTGCGGTTTTCTGATCCGCCTTCAGTGCGTCCATGACTGCGAAGCCGTCCATTTCAGGCATCATCAAATCCAGGATGATCAAGTCCGGTAATTCCCGCCGAATGAGATTTAAACCTTCTTG
>DATCTP010000292.1:0-5294 GCA_036567885.1 Anaerolineales bacterium
GAGCCATATCCATTCCTGCTTCCTGATATGGCTCAAGGGTACATCATCCTAATTCTGTTGGCCGCCAAGCATGCCTACTGCGAATATTCGTTTTTTATCACTTTTCACGTTTCCCCTGATGATTGCACAACCGTTACGTTAGGGTCAAATTTCCCGCGCCGGTTTTGATCAGAAAAGTCAGCGTTGGACCGGAGCCGCTCTGAGAATATTGGTTGCCATTTTGAGTCCAGCCCGGACCGGCGTTGATATTTGCCAATCCGCTTTCTGTGGAAACCATCGCATGTACATTTTGCGGGATGACCAGAATAATGTTGCTTAATCCGCTGGAGATGGTGATGGTCGCGTCGCGTTGCAATGTACCGGAAAAATCCAAAGTGTAATCGCCGGCGCCGCTGTTGAAAACCATGGTGTCGAAGTTGGCGTTGGCGAGTCCGCTCAGTTTGACGTTCGATGCGCCGGTCTCATAACGGAACATCGTCATTTGATTTGGGTTGGCTTGTGAAAAAGACATCTTTACATTCGACGCGCCGTCTTTGACCGTAAGGTTGGTCAGTGAAAGCTCGCCGAGTTCATAAGTTCCGCTATAGGCACCGGCATTGATCGTCAAATCGATCGGCATGTTGCCAAGTTTGAAATCCCAATTATTTTTGATGTTGCTTGGATATGGGATATTTTGAAGGTTGCCCTGTTTGATCTGGGCGCCGTTGCTATCCGTGATTACTTGAGGCTTTAAGTCTGGGATATTGTACGTGGCTATGCCTTCGACTAAATTCTGCGCGCCGGGATTTAGATGTAATTCACCCGCGCCAAAGTGGATACTCAAACGCGTCGTTCCTGACCCCGAGGCGGGCACCGTTATCGTATCTGTGACATCCGGTCCCGGCGTGGGCGCTTTGGGTAATGAAACACTGAACCCGCAAGCAAGAGCCGCCAACGCGAGAATCAAAACGATTGCAAATAATTTGTAGCTCATGGGAATTCTCCTTCTGTAAAATATACGAAGGAGAAATTAAATTGTTGCGCCTCTACTTCCGCGATTCTCTTTGAACGGCAAATGCGGCGTCTAACGCCTGTGATACAGAACGCGCCTCGATGATTTCGATTCCCGTTGGCCAGCCTTCGCCTTTGTGAATCGCTTTTGGCACAATTGCACATTTGAATCCAAGTTTGGCGGCTTCACGCAGACGCGTCTGCATTTGACTCGGCATACGCAACTCGCCAGCTAAACCGATCTCGCCGATCAACACCGCATCGGCGCGGATGGAAATATCTTTCCATGAAGATGCAATCGCCGCGGCAACAGCCAGATCGGCGGCCGGTTCGTCAATTTGAATGCCACCGACCACATTGACAAAAACATCCTGCTCGGCGAGTTTGAGTCCCACGCGTCGGGTAAGGACAGCCGCGATCAGCAGAAGTCGGTTGAAGTCCACGCCGTTGGGCGTGCGACGCGCATTGCCAAATTGCGTTGGAGAAGTCAATCCTTGAATCTCAACCAGGATCGGACGCGTGCCTTCCATCGTCACTGCAATCGAAGAACCGGGCGCATTAACCATCCGCTCTTCGAGAAATGCCTCGGATGGATTGGTCACTTCAATCAAGCCGCGTTCGCGCATTTCAAACACGCCGACTTCGGAAGTCGCGCCGAAACGATTCTTCACTGAGCGCAGTAAACGATAGGCTTGGAAGCGGTCGCCTTCAAGATATAGCACGGTGTCGACGATGTGTTCCAACACGCGCGGACCGGCGATGGCGCCTTCCTTGGTGACATGACCGATGAGAAAAACGGATATGCCGCTGGACTTGGCGAGTTCGCGCAACTGCGAAGCGCACTCACGCACCTGCGAAACGGAACCGGCGGATGAATCAAGCTCGGAAAGATAAACGGTTTGAATCGAATCGACGATCAATAGATCGGGTTTGATTTCGTTGACGTGATTGAGGATGACTTCGAGATTCGTTTCAGTGACCAATAATAAATTCGCGGGAAAATCTTTCTTATCGTTACCGAGCCGCGTGGCGCGCATCTTGATCTGTCGCTCGGACTCTTCGCCTGAAACATAAAGCACGCGCTTTTTATCTGCCATGCCCAGCGCCATCTGCAGCATCAGCGTGGATTTGCCGATGCCGGGATCGCCGCCGACCAGCACAATCGAACCGGGCACGATGCCGCCGCCGAGCACGCGCGCAAATTCTTCAATGGGTAAGTGGATGCGATCTTCTGCATCGCCGCCGACTTCACCGATGGGCTGAGGTTGCGAGCGTCCCGTCAATCCGCGCACATTGGCAGTCGCGCCTTTGCTGACCGGTTCATCATGGACAATTTCCTCGACCATGCTGTTGAACGATCCGCATTGCGGACATTTGCCCATGTACGAAGCGGAGACGCGCCCGCATTGTTGGCAGACGAAGCGAGTGTGAGTTTTTGGCATGTGCGTATTATAACTCTGAGAACATCTTAATTTCCATATGTTAGAATAATTTTCATGCGTAAGAGACTTATCGGTATCCTAAGCATTCCCATCATCATTCTCGTCGCAATCGGCATATACTTCATTCCACCTGTTCGTGCGCGTTTGTCGATCCGTGTGGATGAAGTCGTCGGGCAGGTTAAATATTTTTTTAGTCCGCCGGAACAAGCTGTCTTCCAACCGCAGCAATCCCAACAGGATGCCATCAAAGCCATCGTCAGCGCCACGATGCAAGCCTTCGACGCGGCTCAGGCTGCCGCACAAACTCCAACCGCAGCGAGTCCGCTTTCGGTAGCGAATGATGCGACGCCGACAGCAACCGTCGCACCGTTGCCCGCCACCGTCAATTTGCCCGGTGTGATCTACGTGGATCAACGCGGGCGCTGGAATTATTGCGGTCCCGCGAATCTCACGATGGCTTTGAACTTCTGGGGCTGGAAGGGCACGCCTGATGATGTGGCCAAGGTCATCAAGCCCGGCGAGAACGATCCGAAGAAAAATTTCATTGACCGCGGCTTCACCGACAAAAATGTGATGCCATATGAAATGGTGGACTTCGTCAATAACAACACGCAATTCCACGCCCTTTATCGTTATGGCGGCGATATTCAACTCGTCAAGAAGATGGTGGCGGCAGGCTTTCCGGTCATCGCTGAAAAAGGCTATTACGAGAAAGATTACAACGGCAAGATCGGCTGGCTCGGACATTATCAATTCGTCACCGGCTATGACGACAACGCCCAGCAATTGATCGTTCAGGATACATGGAACGACGGACCGAACTTTCATATTGCCTACGATACCTTCACGACCGGCTGGCGTTCATTCGACTATATCTTTATCGTCGTCTATCCGCCTGACCGCGAAAAGGATGTGGCGACTCTGCTCGGTTCTTACTCCGACCCGAACTGGGCCGCACAGCATGCGCTTGATCTTGACAACAAAGATGTTCAATCGCTGACCGGCATCGACTCGTTCTTCGCTTGGTTTGCCAAAGGAACGAGCGAAGTTGCGCTTCAACAATACAGTGACGCGGCTTCCGCGTACGATCAGGCATTCTCCATTTATAATTCACTCGGCAACGATAACAGCGAACGTCCGTATCGAATGATGTGGTATCAAAGCGGTCCTTACTTCGCTTACTATTATTCGGGACGTTATCAGGATGTGATTGATTTGGCGAATTACACTTTAAACAAAACGATTGCCCAGCCCACACTGGAGGAGAGTCTCTACTGGCGCGGCATGGCGGAAAAGGCGCTTGGCGATATGACGGATTCTATTGCTGATTTCAAACAAGCCAATTATCTAAACCCAAAAATGGTGGCGATCATTGATGCGCTTCAGTCTTTGGGAATTACCCCATTAAAGCCCGTCCAATAGAAACCCATGCGCATCCTTCATTTTGCTGACGCTCATATTGACATGGCGAATTACGGTCGCCACGATCCCGAAACGGGGTTGCCTTTGCGCGTGCTTGATTTTCTCAAATCGCTGGATACGATTGTGGATACGGCGATCAACGAAAAAGTGGATATGGTCATCTTTGCGGGGGACGCGTATAAAGACCGTTCGCCCGCGCCGACTTTTCAGCGGGAGTGGGGACGAAGGATCATTCGCTTATCCCAAGCCAAAATCCCGACTCTGTTGCTTGTCGGCAACCATGATCTTTCTCCGGCCATCGGACGCGCACACGCCATTCAAGAGTTCGATACATTACAAGTGCCGTATGTCCGCGTTCTGCAAACGCCAGAACTTTTGCGGCCAAAAGATTTATGGGATTTGCCAATTCAAGTCATTGCCATGCCGTGGATTGCGCGCTCCGGTTTAATGGCTTCGCTCGATATGAGCGCAACAGATTCGTCGGAAGTCTTTGCCAACATCGAATCTCGCATCTCGGAATTGATCGAAGGCTGGCTCGAGGAAGTTGATCTAGACCTTCCGCTGATTCTCACCGCGCACGCTTCCGTGCAAGGCGCGAAGTTCGGCTCGGAACGCATGGTGATGCTTGGAAGCGATTTGGTGTTGCCCGGTTCGCTCGTCAAGAATCCGCGCTTTGATTATGTGGCGCTCGGTCACATTCACAAGCCGCAGGATTTGAATGAAGGTGGACAACCACCAGTGATTTATCCGGGTTCGATAGAGCGCGTCGATTTTGGCGAAGCCGCCGATGATCGCTTCTTTGTCATCGCTGATGTGACACGCGGCAAGACGAAGGTTGAGTGGAGAAAACTCAAAGAGGCGCGTCGATTCATTGACCGGCGAATCGTTTTGACTTCCAGCGAGAACGTGATGGAGAATCTCAAAGACGCATTGCCGATGCCAAAGGAAATCGAAGGCGCTATTATCCGGCTCATAGTGGAATATTCTCGTGAATATGATTCGTTGATTGACGAATCCGCATTGCGAAAATATGCTGAGGATGCGTTTGAGTTTCATCTGGTCAAGCGTCCGCAAATGGAGGCGCGCATCCGCCTTCCCGCCGATCAAACCGTCAGCAGTTTGAGTCCGCTCGATTTGCTGGATCAATATTGGCGCGCCGCGAAGACCGAAGAAGCGGAGGCGTTGCAAAAGCTCGCACAGGAAATTATTTCGAAGGAAGAATAATCGTCGTATGGGATGAGGAACTTATCGGTGATCGTTCCAAAATTGGTAATATCTGATCAGCACAAACGGTAACAGGAAATTTGTTATTTCAAATGCGTTCTATGCCATCAAATCTGCTAAATTCAGGCCACGCGACAAATGTGAACCTGCAAAAGCGATCAGACGACTGACATTGAGCGCAGATTGCTCGCGCTTATAGCCACGCATACAGCGGTA
>DATCTP010000293.1:0-2962 GCA_036567885.1 Anaerolineales bacterium
GAGCACGAATAGGGGAAGGAGCTTTGCTCTTGAATCAAATATAATGTTCGCAACCCGCCACATACCTCCCCCATTTCTGAATTTTGAAATGGGGGAGGCAGGAGGGGGTCAAAATGAAGCATAAACGCACAACACCAAAAATCTTTACACGAGCACAAGAATTAAGACATAATCAAACCGAAGCCGAGACAAAACTGTGGGCATATTTGCGCTCTCACCGATTGGATGAAGTTGGCTTTCGGCGTCAACACGCCATTGGAAATTACATCGTGGATTTCTGCGCGCCGCGTCAAAAACTTGTCATCGAATTGGATGGCAGTCAGCATTTGGAACTGGAAGAGTATGATGCTGAACGCACAGCCTTTCTTGAATCAAAAGGCTACCGCGTCATCCGCTTTTGGAATAATGATGTGATAAAAGATATCGAAGGCGTTGCAAAAGTCATATTCGATGCTCTGCATCAAGCAAAATAATCGCTTCATTGTCTTAACTTGAATATTCACCGCACCATGCGCCACTGATCGTCCTAATTGCTGGATTTTTGCCACTTTTTGCCCTTCTGTTTCGTGTAATTGGTTTGGGCTAGTTCCACGGTAGCTCCCATCTTATCCCACGGCAGCTCCACGTCGTCCGCATGGCTCCACGTGAGCCCCCCGGCTGCTCCATAACTATCTTGGGTTGCATCGATCAGGAATCGGCAAAAATTCATGTCGGCCAAGATAGGCAATATCGGCATCCTTAGACTATTCATTAAGATATAATCCCTTCGCTTCACTCATCCTTCATTCCCTCAGGGAGAAATCATGAACTTGAATATTCGCCGCGCCACCTCCGCAGATCGAACCGAATGGTTAAGAATGCGTCACGCGTTGTGGTCGGAAGACGACATTGAAACGTTGGAACTCGATTTAGATTCAATGCTCGCCGATCCGCTGACTCCGGTCTTCGTCTTGGAACGAGCGGATGGAAAACTCGGCGCGTTCATCGAAACTGGTACGCGCAAATACGCCGACGGCGCGCTCAGCAGTCCCGTCGGTTACATCGAAGGCTGGTATGTGGACGAAGATTTGCGTGGTCAGGGCATTGGCAAGGCGTTGATGCAAGCCGCGGAAGATTGGGCGCGCAGTCTTGGCATCACCGAGATGGCGTCCGACACATGGCTGGATAACGAGATCAGCATCAAGGCGCATCTTGCCGCGGGGTATGAGGAAGTCGAGCGGCTCGTCCATTTTTTGAAAACGCTATAATCAATGAATGAGACGATGGCTCATCGTTTTTCTTCTAACGTTATCTACCTGCGCACACGCGTCCATTCCACCGACGGAGGTTTCCATGACTTTATCCATCGCCAGTCCTGCATTTAAAAACGGATCAGCCATTCCCACGGTTTACACCTGCAAAGGGAAGGACACTTCGCCCGCCTTATCGTGGAATGATCCGCCATCGAACACAAAATCGTTTGCGCTCATTATGGATGATCCCGATGCTCCCGGCGGCACATGGATTCATTGGGTGATCTACAACATTCCCGCTTCCGCACGCGGACTTCAAGCGGCAACATCCAACCAAGCTCAACTCGCCGACGGCAGTCTGAACGGCGTCAACAGTTGGGGCAAATTGGGTTACGGCGGTCCCTGTCCGCCCAGCGGAACGCATCGTTATTTCTTCAAATTTTATGCGCTCGATATGATGCTTGATCTTTCATCCGGTGCGAATAAAGAACAACTACTCTCCGCCATGCAGAAACATATCCTGGCACAAGGTGAACTCATGGGCACGTTCAGCAAATAAACATCATGGTAATCATTGGTGAAATCGCCGGTCTTTTGACCTCGCTGTTCTTTGCAATCAACGCCGTCGTCGTAACCAAAGCCGGTCAAAAGGTCGGCTCGTCGCTGATCATCAACCGCACGCGCGTGGTCTTTGCTTTACTTTATCTCGTCATCTTAAACTTGATTTTGTATCATCAAGCTTTGCCGCTTCAAGCTGGGACTCAACGCTGGACGTGGCTTTCGTTTTCAGGCGTTATCGGTCTGGCACTGGGCGACGCGTTTTTATTTCAAGCCTATCTGATGGTCGGCGCGCGGCTCGGGACTTTGCTGCTGAGTCTTTCCACTATTTTCGGCGCATTGGAAGCGTGGATCTTCTTCGGCGAATCGCTGAGCCTGATAGAAATCATCGGCATTGCGCTGACATTAGGCGGAATCATCTGGGTCATTCTTGAACAAGGCAATCACAAAGATCAGACTATGCGCCCTTCGGCGCTGGGCATACTATGGGGCGTTCTTGCCGCCATTGGTCAAGCCACCGGATTGGTCTTTTCCAAACAAGGCATGGCTGGAAATTTCTCGCCCATCAGCGGCAACGTCATCCGCATGTTGGCAGCGGTGATTGCATTGTGGCTGATCACTTTCCTGCAACGAGAAGCGGGAAAAACGGTTCGAACTCTCAAAGAAAATCCGAGTGCGCTTAAATTGCTGGCGCTCGCCGCATTGATCGGACCGGTAATCGGAGTCTCATTATCGTTGCTGGCGATTCAAAACACAGCCGTCGGCATCGCCAGCGTGTTGACATCCCTCTCGCCGATCTTTATGCTCCCCATCAGCTATTTCTATTTCAAAGAACGTCTCGGCTGGCAAGCCGTCGCCGGAACTGTCTTGGCAATGATCGGTGTCTCAATTCTCTTTTTGGTTTAAAGCGATTCAACTTCTTCCAAATCCAAGCAGTATAATGGTTCCATGTCTGTGTTTAAGGATAAGCGCATCCTGCTCGGCGTGACCGGTTCCATCGCGGCGTTCAAAGCCGCGGATTTGGCTTCCAAGCTGACTCAACTCGGCGCGCAAGTGGATGTCCTTCTCACGCCCGCCGCGGAAAAATTCGTCACGCCGCTTACGTTCCAATCCGTCACCGGTCGGCGCGCTTACACCGACGCAGATTTATGGGGCGGCGAAGCGCATATTCT
>DATCTP010000294.1:0-3234 GCA_036567885.1 Anaerolineales bacterium
ACACTTCCTATGCTGCTATGCCCCTCGCCGCTTAAGGTGAGATCGTAACAGCCGGCCTCCTTTGATGAGGCCGCGTCCGCCGTCCCCGCTCTCCGCCCGGTGACGGATCGGGCGAAACAATGGTGGAGTGCCGCGTATGACTCCGCTACATGCGCCTAAGATCAGCGGATGGCTGCAGGGTTACTTGCCCACCGAGATCCCTGCGGTGACGAACTTCGGCAGGCTACGCTCGTAGAGTTCCGAGGGTCGATTCTTTCGGACGCGGGTTCGATTCCCGCCATCTCCACACCTATGAAACCTTCCCTGACTATTGGGGGAAGGTTTCATCGTTGAATCACCATATTGTTTATGCTATAGTTTATTTGTCGGACTTGGATTATCCCGTTATTCCAATAAACCGACCAGACTATCCTGTTGAAAGAGGAGAATTCGTATGAAAGGCAATTCGTTCAAATTATTTCTTAGCATTGTCGTTCTATTTATGACAATGCTTGCCTGCGCCTCGCCGCTAAGCGGCGGAAGTCAATCAGCGGCAACGGCCCTGCCGCCAACTCCACAAAACACGGAAGCCGCAGCGCAGCCGACAGCCACACAACCCAGCAAATATTTCCAAGAGGATTTCAGCGGCAATCTCAGCAATTGGTCACAATTCGTGGTTAACGGATCCAAAGTGCCTATCGGCGGAAATTCCATGTTGGTTCAGAATAACTTTGGGAATATGACCGTAGGCGTCAAAGATGGCTTTCTAGTTTTTGATCTTGAAAGTCCGGGGCAATGGATTTATGAGATCTATGATGCTCAACAATATGATGATGTGCGCTTGGATGTCAGCGCGGAAAACCGCGGCAACAACGACAACAATATCAGTCTTATCTGCCGTTATAGCCCAGACCAAGGCTGGTATGAATTCAATATTGCAAACAATGGTTTATACAATATCTATTATGCACAGGTGCAAGCCGACAATACCGTCGTCTACTCCAAGATTGCAGACGGAGGTTACAACAAAATTAAACAGGGAAAAGATACCAATCAAATTGGGATTTCCTGCGTTGGACGCACGTTGACATTGTTTATCAATAACTTCCAAGTGAAGCAACTTGATGACAACCAATATGTGTTGAAGAGCGGCAAGATCGGCATTTCGGTCTCATCGTTCACTGATCCGCCAGCAATCGTTGGATTTGACTGGGTCAAAGTCAGCCAGCCTCAATAAAAATAATGCCGTCTCTTTCAGAGACGGCATTATTTTTCAAACACTGTTTATTTTCTATCCATACCTGCTCATGAACTTTTCCATGCGGCGCAACGCTTCCTCGATTTGCTCATAGGACGTGGCGTAACACGCCCGAACAAATCCTTCGCCGCCGGGACCGAACGAATTTCCCGGGACGACCGCCACATGTTCTTCTTCCAATAATTTTTGGCAGAACGTTTCATCGTCCATGCCGGAAGCGCGGATATTTGGAAAGGCATAGAACGCGCCGCGCGGTTCAAAGGTTTTGAGTCCGAGCCGGTTCAAACCGCTGACCAATAATTTGCGTCTGCGATCATATTCCGTCACCATTTCATTGACATATGGCTCGCCGCTTTTCAAGGCCTCGATGGCCGCATCCTGCGCCGTGGTCGGCGCGGACATGATCGTGTATTGATGGATACGAACCAATCCTTTGATGATATCCGCCGGTCCGGCCGCGTACCCGATGCGCCAGCCGGTCATCGCGTAATCTTTTGAAAAACCACCAAGCAGTATCGTGCGATTCCGAATGCTATTGCCAAGCGACGGAAAACAGACATGCTTGAAATCGTAAACCAAACGATCATAGATTTCATCCGATACGACCAGCAGATCATTTTGTTCAGCCATCTTTGCGATTTCAAGCAGAATCTCGCGCTCGGCAACCGCGCCGGTTGGGTTCGATGGGTAACCAATAAATATGGCTTTGGTCCGTGATGTGATCGCCCTGGCAATTTCTTTGGGATCAAGCTGGAAATTATTTTCGGGTCGGCTCGGGATTTCAATCGGCACGCCGCCGGCGAGAATCACTTCCGCCTGATACGAGACAAAGCATGGCGTTGGAATGATGACTTCATCGCCCGGATCAAGAATCGCAGTGAATGTTAAATATAACGCTTCGCTGACTCCGACCGTCGCGACGATCTCCGTTGCCGGATCGTAGCTCACGCCATACAGCCGCATCAAATTATCGGCGATAGCTTGACGAAGTTCGATCTTGCCGTGATTGGAAGTGTAATGCGTCTCGCCGCGTTGCAGAGATTGGACGCCTGCATCGAGAATCGGTTTCGGCGTTGTGAAATCCGGTTCGCCGATGCCGAGCGAAATCACATCCTTCATCGTCGCGGCGATATCAAAGAATTTGCGAATCCCGGATGGTTTGAGTCCGGCGACGCGCCTTGCGAGTCGATGTGTATTCGTCAGTTCTTGCAAAGTTTGGGGATTGACCATTGAGCCTCCGTTGCTTTTATATAGGTTGGACTTGCCATTCATCGGGAAGTTCCCGATATGTCAACTCAAAAGCCGCGCCGTCCGCCGTTTTGACGCGGAATCCTTTTTCGTTGGGTCCGCGCCAGCGGGCGACGATTTCCGCGATCTCATAACGGCATCCTTCCCAAGTCAAAGCCAGGGGGCGTTCCGCAAATTCAGAATCGGAGCGGCATTCAACAATATCCATCATCGTACCATTCTAGCGTCTTCGCACAAAAAAAGGTAGTGACATTCTCACTACCCTAACATAACAGAACTGTTATCCCCGATGTTCAATGTGACGAATTCCTTCACGCCTCTTCCGTGTACCTTGGCTTGCGTGCCGACCATCGAGCATTTTAATGCCGCGTCTTTGATCTCGCATTCCGCTTCGATGATACTGTCTTCGATATGGCTTCCGCGAATTTGACAATCGGCCGCAATCGAAGCGTATGGTCCAATCGTCGAGTCTTCGATTTTGGCGCTTTCGTGGATGAACACCGGCTCTACAATTTTTACGTTTTTATAGTTTGCGTTTTGTGTTTTATTCGAATTTCTTTCCAACAAAAATCGGTTGGTTTCCAATGTCGCATCAATCGTTCCAGTATCCAACCAGGTCTCAATTTTCTCGACGCGCATCACGGAGTGATGTTCGAGCATGATGTTGATGGCGTCCACCAGAAAGAATTCATTCTTGAGTTGGACGTTGCGCTGCATCTGCTCTTCAATCGCGGACATCAGGTTTTCGG
>DATCTP010000295.1:0-2067 GCA_036567885.1 Anaerolineales bacterium
AACACTGATGTAGAAACGAAAGCCGAGTCTTTTTACGAACGACCGAACGTCAAAATGGACACGATCCAAATCGGCGGCGGCATTCCATTCGGCATCGAACAAGTTTCAAATAAAGGTCTCGGAATTGGAGGCGCATACGGTTCGTGGGGAAAAAGCTACAGCAATGCCAACCTCTCAGAATTTGTAGAAAGCCGCATGGGACATCCACTGGGCGAAAATGATCACTTAGAACTCGGCGATTTGGGATTCGTGAGTCGCCAGCACGTTCCAGAATTGACACAGGAGGAAAATCATCAATTGGAGTTGGAAGTTGGAGCGCGGCTGATCAAAGATGCCGCACAAAGCAATGGATGGAAGCCGTCCGAAGTCGAGGGATTGCTCGTTGGCACAAGCGGACCGATCACGAATGATTATGTATCTGAAATTGCCAAACGCGCCGGAATCCCGGACGATGCTCTCAAAGTCAGCGTGCATAAAGCGTGCGACGGATCGGTCGGCGCCTTGAACCTGGCGCTCAATCCCGAACTTTCTCAACCGGGACAGTTCAACATCGCCGAAGAATTGCGCGGCAAAAAAGTTTTAGTCGGCGGCATTGAAGGTCTGAGCCGTTTCATCGGAAGGTCGCAAGATAAAAACGCCTTGCAACTTTTCGGAAACGGATTTGGGATGATTGGCGTTATTCCCGGAGAAACCATCAAGTTCCTTGTTGGCAAAAGCATGGATGTGTTTGACGAAGAAGGATTACTGAAAGTACGCATGGTGTATCCGCATTCAGGATTGAAGGCAATCGGCAAGTTGGTGGAAGTGGTTCAGGAAGGCGCATCCCACATTCGGGTTGCTGGCTTGATGCACGAGCCAGAGGATGGCTCAAATGTTTCCATGGCAGGAATGATGGGCATGGTCAAGTTGTTTGTGCGCACCGGCGTTCAGGCGGTCACAGATGTATTCGGCTCGTATCAAAGATTGATGGAAAAACTTGGCACGCCCGAAAAGAAATTGGCCGTCGCCATTGTTCATCATGCCAACTACAAGATCAATAAATTAAAAGAAAAACAATTGCTCAAGGAAGGCATTAGCTTCCCAATGCCGTGGTTAATGAAAGATTTCGGCAATGTCAGCGCGGCATCGAATATGATCGCGTTTCTTAGACAGCTTCCACAAATCAAACCCGGGGACCATGTTTTGTTCGATGGGTTTGGCGCGGGAACGTATTACGATGTTTTAGCAGCCGAATTAGGGTCATAAAAAAGAGACCGTCACTTTCGAGTGACGGTCTCTTTTTTATCGATTCGCTAATGGCAATTTGATCTGGGACCGCGACAACGCCACGACCAATTTCACTGCATTTTGAACATCGCCATAATCAATCATCTCCGACGGCGAGTGGACATACCGGCACGGAACAGACACACAACCCACAGGAATGCCGCCGCGCACAAGCTGCATGGCGCGCGCGTCGGTGGTGCCGCCCAAAAGAACTTCGCGCTGATAAGGAATCTTATTCTTTTCCGCGGTGCTGACCATCCAATCCACAATGCGTGGATCGGACAACATTCCGCCGTCACGAATTTTGATTGCCGGACCTTTTCCAAGTGCGATATCAAAATCTCTTTGTCCCGGCGTATCGCCCCAACCAGTAGCGTCAAGCGAAAAACCCAAATCCGGATCAATCCCGTAAGCGGAAGTCTGCGCGCCGCGCGTCCCGACTTCTTCCTGTGTGGTGAAAACAAAATACACTTCATTTGATGTTGACTTCAAAGCGCGTAAGGCTTCAACGGCAACCGCACATCCAATCCGGTCATCCATAGATTTAGCGACGACGCGATTCCCCAAATCCAAAAACGGCCTTTCGAACGCGGCAACATCGCCGGTTTTTATCGGACAGTCATTTTTGCTCGATGCTCCCACATCAATGAACATCTTTTCAAGCGGAGGCAAATCGTTGCTGAGGACTCCGCCATCGAGGCCGATCACGCCGCGGGTCCCGTTGACGAAGCGCACGCGTCCGCCCGGTAAATTGCGCGGATACACGCCGCCAATTCCGGTGAACCGCACAAAGCCTTTTTC
>DATCTP010000296.1:0-2903 GCA_036567885.1 Anaerolineales bacterium
GTCTACTCCTTGTGGAATACACGATCCAATTTCGCCAGAAAGTTTCAATCGTCGCGTTGATGAGTGGAATAAACGCGTCTCTGGAACGAAGTTTTTGCAACTGGAGTATGAAGAAGCAATGCACATGGCGAAATCCGGCGATTTAGTATATTGTGACCCGCCTTACAGTTATAGTCAAGCCATTTTGTATGGCGCTCAAGCATTTAGTTTAGAGCATCTTCTTGACGTTATCGCAAAATGTAAGGCAAAAGGTGTTTATGTGGCATTGAGTATTGATGGCACAAAGCGGTCAGGCAATATGATATGCGATTTACCGATCCCTAACGGCCTTTTCGAGCATGAAATATTAATCGATATTGGTCACTCAATGCTAAAACGATTCCAAATGAATGGTAAGACGCTTGAAGGGGAAAGGGTCTCAGATCGGCTCTTGCTCACATATTAATTACTTCCTCACTGCCGCGAATCCCAAGCCATTTGGTCCAACATGCGTGCCAATCACCGTCGTCACATTGACCATCAAAATATCGCGCGGCACGGATTGACTCATTTCATTCATGATCTGATTTAGAAATTCGCGGGCGCGCTTCCGCGCCGGTATGCAAAATAGCAAGCCGTTCAAGCCTTCCGCCCTGCCGCATAAAAGACATCATGCGGGCATTCGCCTGTTTGGTGGTCCGCACGGCGCGGATAGTTTTGACTTCATCATCCGCCAATTCAATGATCGGCTTGATGATCAAAAGGCTCTGAAAGATGCAGGTTTACTGACTCCCGAATATCTTGAGTTTCTTGCTATCCCAAAATGGGATGGACATCTTCCACCTGTTATTGCTGGCGGCGCACCCCCATTCATTGACCTTTCACAATTTATAAATTCAACTGGAAAGTAACGAAGTATTTCTTGTTTTGATTAACATTTGTTTTGTGAATATAAAACACCGTCCTTTTGATATGACGGTGTTTGGCTATATGGTCGGGGTGCCGGGATTTGAACCCGGGACCTCTTGCTCCCAAAGCAAGCGCGCTACCAACTGCGCTACACCCCGATGCAGCGCGAGTATAATGCGAAGGTTGATTCCCCGTCAAGCATGGAATATTTATGATGCGTCTTCGTTTTTTTCTTTTTCTTGCGCTTCTCTCCGGACTTTATGCCTGTTCGCCATCCAACCAAGCGGATCCAACTCCTTCAGCGATTCCATTTACTCCCTCGCCGACGGCGACTCCAACCGCATCGCGCGTTCCTCCGACTCCAACTGCGACTCCGTTAACCTGCCTCAGTCAGCCGCCGCGCGTGGATAGCGGCGAAATCGATTCCACCAAACCGCCTCAACAATTTTTGATTTACCTGCCGCCGTGCTACGATGAAAAGACCGATCAGCATTATCCAGTCTTGTATCTGTTGCACGGTCAAACGTACAATGATGATCAATGGGTGCGGCTGGGTGCGCCTCAAGCCGCCAATCAATTGATCCTTTCGGGGCAGGCTCCTCCGTTCATCATCGTATTCCCGGACGACCGTTATTGGAATCTTCCCGAAGAATCCGGCTTCGGTGATCGTGTGGCGAATGTCGTCATCCCATATATCGATTCCAATTACCGCACGATGGCGGATCGTCAGCATCGCGCCGTTGGCGGTCTGTCGCTCGGCGGAGGCTGGGCTGCGCATCTCGGCTTGACGCGCTACGATCTATTTAGTTCTGTGGGTCTGCATTCGCCAGCCATCCGTGTGGAGGACGGTCCTTATATCGAAGAGTGGATCAAAGCCGTCCCAGCGGCATTCTGGCCGCGCATTTGGATCGACGCGGGAGATCGTGATAGAGGGTTAGGTGAGATCATGCAGTTTGAAAACCTGCTCAGCGCGTATCAGGTCCCGCATGAATGGCATATGTATAACGGTGATCACAGCGAGCCGTATTGGAGCGCGCACGTGACTGAATATTTGCAATGGTATGCGGAAGGCTGGAAAACCTCGCCGTAATTGCCGATGATATAATTTGAGCATGTCCCTTTCAAAACAGGAAGTTGAACATATCGCCAAATTGGCGCGGCTGGAATTGAGCGCGGAGCAAGAAGAACTTTATCGCGAACAACTCTCCGCGATCCTCGATTACATTGCCAAACTGCGCGAGTTGGATACAGCCGATGTGCCTCCTACCGCAGGCGGCGGAACGGCAGAAATGATCTTGCGCGTGGATGAATCTCATGCGGGATTTATAACCGACGAATTATTGGCGAATGCTCCGCAAGCTGAAGAGAACCAATTCAAAATCCCGCCCGTGTTTGAATAAGAATGCCGAACCTGACCGACTTAACTTTAGCAGAAATGCGCGCCGGGCTGGATGCAAAGAAATTCTCCTCGCGTGAATTGGTCCAAGCCGCGCTGGATCGAATTTCAAATTTCGATTCATCGTTGCACGCGTTCTTGCATGTTGTATCTAAGTCTGCATTGCAGCAGGCAGATCACGCGGATAAAAATCGCCAATCGGATAAACCATTGCAGGGAATTCCCATTGCAATCAAAGATGTATTGATGGTTGAAAGTTTGCCTTGCACCTGCGGCTCCAAAATTCTTGAAGGCTTTATTGCGCCTTATACTGCTACATCGGTCAAACGATTGAAGGAAGCGGGCGCAATCGTCATCGGCAAAACCAACACGGACGAATTTGCAATGGGCTCCTCAACGGAGAATTCTGCTTATGGCGTGACGCATAATCCGTGGGATACGACGCGCGTGCCGGGCGGTTCCTCCGGCGGAAGCGCGGCGGCAGTCGCGGCTCGTTACGTTCCTGCCGCGCTCGGAACGGACACCGGCGGGAGCGTCCGCCAACCGGCCTCGTTGTGCGGCGTGACCGGACTCAAGACAACCTATGGGCGCGTCTCGCGTTATGGATTGGCGGCATTCG
>DATCTP010000297.1:0-4709 GCA_036567885.1 Anaerolineales bacterium
GTCCTTGCAAACCAAGCGGGTTGATGATTCGTCCAACATCGTTGGCGGCGATCACGTTCAGCACGCGCACTTCGCCGGTGTTCGTGTTGACTTCCACTTCCGCGGCTTGTGCGGCAAACGAAAAAGCCACATGCATGTCTCCGCCTTCACCCAAAGGCTTTGTTTCCGGTGCCCAATATTCATACAGCGCACGCGGCTCTTGACCATTGGATTTCATCTCAACATACACATCGCTTAATGGAATGGAATGCCCGTCCACTTGAGCTAATCCTTCGACGTAATGGATTCGTTCCGGCGGCTGATCATATTTTTCTGCTAATGCCGAAGTCATTGCGGCGCGCAACGTTTTTGCCGCCATGCGCGCTGCGTTGCCAGTGACATAAGTTTGACGCGATGCAGTCGTTGGTCCGCCGTCGGGAGTCAAGTCCGTGTCCATCACAAGCACGCGGACTTTTTCCGGCAACATGGATAATTCTTCTGCCACGATCATTCGCAGAACCGTGACCAATCCTTGTCCAAGTTCGGCGGCGGAAGTGCGGACTTCGACACAGCCATCTTTATATAATTCAACTTCCACACCTGATTTATCGGGCGCGCCTCCGCCGAGGCCGGTGTTTTTGTATCCAGCCGCAAAGCCCCAGGCACGGATCAAATGCGGCGCGTCCGTTACAAGTCGAGGTGTGAACGGATTATTCATTCCCGATAAACGAATCATCTCAGCTTCGACTTTATCAATACATTCCGTCAAGCCAACACTATCTCGCAATACTTGACCGGTATTGGTCACACTGCCGACGTGCAGCGCATTCATGCGGCGCAGTTCGATGCGATCCATGTTGAGTTTTTCTGCCAACATATCCATCATGCTTTCCACAGCAAATGCGGATTGCGTGACGCCAAAACCGCGAAACGCTCCGGCAGGCGGATTATTAGTATACATTGCATAACAGTCGGCACGCACATGCGGCACTTCATAAGGTCCGGCAGAATGCGTGGTAGCGCGCGTCATCACTTTTTCGCCGAGTGAAGCGTATGCGCCGGTATCGCCGTAAAGTTCTGTTTCAACCGCGGTGAGGCAGCCATCTTTCTTTGCGCCAACTTTGACTTTAATTTGTGTGGCATGACGTTTGGGATGAACCAATAAACTTTCATGACGGTCAAAGAGTAACTTAACCGGACGATGCGTTACGTTTGCCAATAGCGCAGCATGAACCTGACCCGCGATATCTTCCTTGCCGCCGAATCCGCCGCCCATCAATTGTCCAACGATCCGCAGGCGGTTCTCGGGCCAGCCGAGAATGCGCGCCACTTGCTCGCGGTCCTGATAAGGAATCTGCGAGCCAACATAAATTTCCATGCGGCCATTTTCCAACGGCACGGCAATACTGCATTCAGGTTCCAGGAAAGCGTGCTCCGTAATTGCCGTGTGGAAGATGTGTTCCATCACCACATCGGCTTCCGCAAAACCTTGTTCCATATTTCCTTTGCGGACTTTAATATGCTTAAGCAAGTTACCGGATTTATGCAAATCGGGAACATCGTTCTGACGCGCTTGAACTGGATTGCTGATGACCGGTTGCGGATCAAATTCCGCTTCAATCAAGCCGACAGCTTGTTCGGCAATCTCCTGGGTTTGCGCGGCAACGATCGCGACGGAATCGCCGACATACCGAACGCGCTCGTTTATTCCAACGATGGCGGGCCAATCATAAATAACCAATCCATGATTATGTTCGCCGGGAATATCCTCGGCAGTCAACACCGCTTCCACGCCCGATAGCGCGCGTGCTTTGCTGACATCCAATCGGCGCAGAAAACCATGCGGAATCCCAGCACGCTTCACCGCCGCATACAACATCCCATCGAATTTAAGATCATCGGAGAATTTAGCTTTACCGGTAACCTTCTCTTCCGCATCGGGCCGCATCACAACCTGACCAACGACTTGATGTTTTTCCGCAGAAAGTTGGATTTTCGGTGGTTGAATTGACTCGCCAGTTTTTAGAGAATACGCCGCGGCAAGGATCGAATTCTCAATCGTGGGATAGCCCGCGCAGCGACATGACGTATCTTTGAGCGCATAACGAATCTCTTCCCGACTCGGATCCGGATTCCGTTTAAGCAATGCGTACGCGGTCATAAGCTGGCCCGGAATGCAGAATCCGCATTGCACCGCGCCGTGTTGGACAAAGGCTTCCTGCAAAGCATGAAGCCTTCCGTTTTGCGCCAAGCCTTCAACGGTGACAATTTCTTTTCCGTTCGCACGCTCAGCAGGATAAACGCAAGATAACACCGGTTCGCCATCTACTAGGATAGTACATGTTCCGCATTCCGCTTCTTCGCAACCGATCTTTGTGCCAATCAAGTTTAAACGTTCGCGCAAAAGCGCAGCCAGCATCTCGCCGGGTTTGGATGGGACAGTATGTTTCTTGCCATTGACAGTTAAAGTTATATCCTTCATTTTATTACCTCTAATTTGAAGCCCGTTCCCAAGCGGTTTCAAGCGTGTCTTTGAATAAAGTCTTCGCCAATTCTCGGCGATATTCTGCACTGGCACGATGTGGGCTGGTGCGGAACTGAACATCTCGCAGAAGAATTTCAAGGGCAGACGAGATGGTTTCATCATTCATTGTTCTGCCGCGCAGATTTGATTCGCTTTCTAATGCGCGCCACGGTTTCGGTCCACCCGGACCCACCGCAATTCGAACATCAACAATTCGATTTTCGTCGCGCATCAACCACACAGCCAAATTGATAATCGGTAACGCCACGCCTTGCGGACGCATTACCCGTTTGAAAGCGGAGGCTTGATTTTTATTTTTCAATGGAAGATAAAATCCGACCAGCAATTCGTTTTGAGTTAGCGCGCTCTTGCCGGGGCCAAGGAACATTTCGCTGATCGGTACGCGGCGATTCCCTTTTTGATTGGCAACTTCGACCTGCGCATTCAAAGCCATTAATGCAATTGTGCCATCAGCGGCAGGAAGCGCATGGGCCACGTTGCCGCCCAAAGTCGCGATGTTGCGGACTTGTGGTCCGCCGATCAACCCGCAGGCTTCGATCAGCGCTTGGGCATTTTTCGCAACAAGGTCTGATTCGACAATATGGGTATGCGACACCGACGCGCCGATGAACAGTTCATCTTCCCGAATTTCTATCGGAAGCATTTCTCGAACAGCGGTGATATCCACAATAGTATGAACTGGTGGATGCCGGCCTTGGTCGAGATCCAAAATCAAATCCGTTCCGCCTGCAAGAGGCAGAGCCGGACCCGGCGCGTTCGCTAACGCCGAAATTGCTTCAGTTATGGTTTTAGGTTGGAGATATTCCTGCCAGAGAGTCATAGGATCGGTACCGGTGATAATTAGTTTTGGTTCAAGCACAAAAGTGGCGCTTTTCGACAGGTTGTTAACCTGACGCCGCTGAAGCAAATCTTCTCAGCGACCACCGAACCGATTATGCAATTGATTTCTGTATTGTATCGCCAATGACTGAGATTGGGGAGACGTAATGAATCACAGAGTGCCTATTGTCCAGGATATAACCGACGAAAATCATGTTGAGCTATTAGGAAAAATAAAACAGCCATCAGATCGTTATAAAACGGAATTTATAGTCGCATTACTTGTATATCCTTTGATACAAATTTTGCGCCCAATTGAACAACGCTTGTTGATCTGCCCCACTTGGCTGATTCGCGCCGCGCCCAAACAAAACCAGTTGGCGCGTCATCCGATCAGATACGCCCACCGGGTCAGATGCATCGAGATGGGATTGATCGAACTGCGTTATCCACGCATCAAGTTGTGTCAGCTCGGCGGGCAGCAAATTACCGGTACGTATGTTTGCCTTGCAATTGTTTCCACTAGCTTCACCGGATAAATAAACGGTCAGGCTATCGCAAAATCCAGCAATGCCGCCGCTTCGTTTCCAAGTCAATGCTAGCGTGGCAGGTTGAATCTGGCTTCCATCATTATTTGTGTGAAATTCGTATTCCATATCATTCGCCTGAAGGATAATCAAATGACCAGGCATGACAACCATCGCGCACATAGCCCCGGCTTGCGCTACGCCCAAACAGGAATCAGGCCATTCGACTTCTGCATCGCTAACCACTTTGATTTGTTCGGCATTGATTCCAAGCGCGGACGCCAAATGGTTTTTCACCGCATCTTGTGCGGACCCCGAAGGCTGGATTCCGCCAGCTGGGAGAATTTCACTCCCGTCGCGATTCGTATGGAATTCATATTGTTTGCCTTTTGCTTCCAGCACAACGACAAATCCCGACACTTGCTGGTCTGTACACATAACGCCCATGCGTTGTACACCCATACAACCGTTGGGCCAGATCACAGCCACAGCGGAGACTAACTTAATTTGATCGGCAGGCAGGTTCAAGGTCGAAGAAAGAGAGGCGATGGCTGATTGTTGAGCCGGATTCAATTCGGGCGGTGTTGGAGTCTCCAATAATGCATTCGTCGGCATAGGAGTATTTGTGTTCTCAGCAACCGCTGTGCTTACAGGTACAACCGTCGGCGGAGTTGGAATATATTCCGGGGTGCAGGAAGCGAGGAAAAATACAAAAAAAGAAATTAGTAAAGTTAATTTTTTCATTTTGCTCCTACATTTAGGACAAGACGAGAAAAACCATAAAAATGTTCCTTACATTGTATAATCAAAGCATGTCAACCACCATCCGTCCATGGCGA
>DATCTP010000298.1:0-7323 GCA_036567885.1 Anaerolineales bacterium
GGAGACCACGCTTCATTTCCCCACGCGCGGACGAAATCTATTGCGCGTTCAAGGCGACTTATTAGCCGCGCATGCGCTCGGCATCCGCAATGTGTTCGTCATCATGGGCGACCCGACCGCGGTTGGTGATTATCCCGAAGCGATGGACAATTATGATCTTGTGCCATCCGGTTTGATCAAACTCATCAAGCAGGGATTCAACGAAGGCGTCGATCACTCCGGGACAAGCATCGGCCAGCCGACGAATTTCTTTGTCGGCGCGGCGTTGAATTTGTCGGCGCCCGAACCGGAGCAGGAGATCAAGAATTTGCGGAGAAAGATTCGGGCGGGCGCCGATTTCTTTTTAACGCAGCCCATTTTTCGTCCCGAAGATGGAAGCGGATTTTTATCAGCGTATGAAGCGAAGTATGGAAAATTGGAAAAGCCGGTATTGGTCGGCGTTCTGCCGCTGGTCAGTTTGAAGCACGCCAACTTTTTGAATCATGAAGTGCCCGGCATTTCCATCCCGGATAAAATCGTTCAGCGAATGGAAGTAGCCGGTGAGCGCGCCGCGGAAGAAGGCGTGCGCATCGCGGTCGAATTGATCGAACAGATCAAGCCGTGGGCGCATGGCGTATACATCATGCCGCAGTTCAGCCGCTACGATTTGATCGCTGAGATCATCGAGAAAGTTAAAGAACAGAGATGAGCGTCAGGGCGATCTTACAGCGGGTCATGCTCGCGGGAATGATTGGAGCGAGCATTTATTTCGGTATTCAAAACCTTCGTAACGCCGTCGCGATTGGGAGCCTGACCAGCGATCCGGTGACGCAATGGGAAGTCCGCTTTCAAGCGGTCAAAAAATTGTTGCCGTTCCAGCGCGGCGTGATTGGTTACCTCACCAACTCCGATGTGCCGGGCGCGCGTTTTGATTCCAATAATGAACAGGGAGAATATACGCTCACGCAGTACACGATGGCTCCGATCATTTTGGTGCGCGGCGATAAGGAAGAATGGACGTTAGCCAACTTGAACAGTAAGGCGTTCCAAATCTGGAGCCAGTCCAATCACGGACAGTTTCGCGTCATTCCGCTGAAAGATAATTTGTATTTGCTTCAAAGGCTGAATCCATGACCTTGTTATCCATTTTGGTGTTCCTGCCTTCGATATTAGCTGGGATTTTGATTGTCCATTTGCTTTGGCCCGAACGCGGCTGGAAAGCCCTTTGGGTCAAATTGTTTCTTGGCATCGGCGTGGGACTTGGACAAGCTTCATTGTTGGATTTTGTTTACATGCTTTTGTTCTCGAACGAGAATGGATTTCTCTTTGTTCAGTTGACGCTTTGCGCGGCGTTGCTCATCGCCGTTATCGTCCGCGAAAGAAAAAATCTTCGGCTTGACTTTTCTCGATTTCAATTCAGCCGCCTGCAAATCATTTTGCTGGCGGGATTATTTGTCGTAATTGTTTTATCTGCACTGAGCGCGGTCAATGTATGGGCGCGTGAACCGCACGGCGCATGGGACGCGTGGATGATGTACAACCGCGCCGCGCGCTTTATCTACCGCGACCAACCCGGTTGGCTGGGATCGTTCTCGCATCAAATGGACCCGATCTTCCACGCGGATTATCCATTGCAACTCGGCATGGACATTGCCTGGGCTTGGCAGGCGGCCGGTCAGGAAACCCAGCGCACACCCATCGTATTAAGCGGACTCTTCATGCTCGCCTGCGCGGGATTGCTCGGCGCTTCGTTAAACCTGACCCAGAGTCTGGGTCAGGCAAGCATCGCTTTGATTCTTCTGCTTGGTTCATCGCTGATTGGGAACGAAGGCGCCTCGCAGCGCGCTGATCTTCCACTGGCAACCTTTTTTCTTGGAACGATCGTTTTGATCTACTTCTATGCCACATCCAAGAAGCCGGGCTTGTTGATATTAGCAGGCTTTATGGCGGGTTGTGCGGCATGGACAAAGAATGAAGGCAGTCTTTTCGTTCTCGTCACATTGCCCGCGCTATTCATCGCATTCTTCCGGCAAAATCCGTGGCGTGTGCTCGGATGGTATTTGCTTGGTTTGTTTTTTCCGATGATCGTCGTTCTTTACTTCAAAAAATTTCTCGCGCCGCCCAGCGATGTGTTGAGCAACGGCATCACGCGTTCGATCCAGCAAGCGTTGGATCTATCGCGGCATATCGTCATCTTGAAATCGTTCGGTGCGGACATCCTTTCGTTTGGCGGATGGGGAATTGGCATCTTGCCGATTCTGCTGATCTATACTTTGATCTTCAAACTTGCTCCCTCTTCCGACTTGCGACCAGCTTACATTGCCATCGGCATGATCCTCATCCTGCAAGCCATCGGCTATTACGGCATCTATTTGATCACGCCGTATGATTTGCAATGGCACATAGACTTTTCGCTGGGTCGGCTCGTGTTCCAATTGTATGTGCCATTCCTCTTTTTATTCTTTACTGTTGTCACCGACGTGGAGAAAGCATTAGCGGTAAAATAGTCCTCAAATGCTTCTCACCATTGATGTCGGCAATACTAACCTAACGCTTGGCTTGTACGAAGGCAACCAACTCGGTCCCCACTGGCGTCTCGCCACGGATCACGCGCGCATGACCGATGAATATGGCTTGCAATTCCTTGGCTTGCTGGAACATGCGGGGAAAACTCCTGCCGATTTGATCGGTATCAGTTTATCATCCGTGGTTCCACAGTTGACCAGCCGCGTTGTTCAGGCTTGCCGCGAATATTTGAAGCAGGAACCCATCGTAATCGACGCCGGAATAAAAACCGGGATTCGCATTCGTTATGAAGACCCAAAGGCGGTCGGCGCGGATCGCGTCTGCGATGCGGCAGCGGTGATGAATCTTTACGGCGGTCCCGCCTGCATCATTGACTTTGGAACCGCCACCACATTCAACGCGCTGACCAAAGACGGCGAATATCTGGGCGGCGCGATCACGGTTGGCATCAACCTTGCGGCTGATGCGCTCTTCACTCATACTGCCAAACTTCAACGGATTGACCTTCAACGCCCGCCTTCGGTCATTGGCCGCAACACGGTTCACGCCATGCAATCAGGATTGGTGTTCGGGTATGTGAGCATGGTCGAGGGAATGGTGACCCGCTTCCGGTCCGAGTTGGGAAGCGAGATGAAAGTCATTGCCACGGGTGGACTCGCAGAGCTCATTTCGAAGGAAACCAAAGTCATCAATATCCTCGCGCCGTGGCTGACACTGGATGGCTTGCGGATTCTGTGGGAACTAAATCGAAATTAAATCCTAATGAATAAAATTTCTACAGGTGCAGATTGGGGTACAATGCACCGTTCGATTTGATAAGGAAAAAATGAATCATCGTATCTCCATCATTGTTTTATTCGCCGCGCTTCTTGCCGGATGCAGCGGCATGGTTTTTGACGCGCCGACACCTACCGCGACACAAACCGCTTCGCCGTTTCCTCCAACGGAAACGGCTACCGTTACTCCCACGCCTTCCATCACCCCGACGTTTACACAAACTTCCATCCCCACGCCGACTTGGGTATCGCAAGGACCGGGCCATATTCAGGTTCCGATCTTTATGTACCACCACGTTACCGACTCGCCCATCGGCAGTGAATTTTATGTTCCGGCTGATAAATTCGATGAAGAGATTAAATTGCTTCATGATTGGGGATACACTACCATCACAACATCCATGCTGGTTCAGGCTATTACGCAAGGCGCGTCGCTCCCGCCGCGCCCCATCATCATTACCTTCGATGATAGTTGGGAGAGTCAATACACCAACGCGTTTCCCATCATGAAAAAATATGGTTTCACAGGCGTGCTTTATACGGTGGTTTCGTACATCGGCAAACCCAGCGGACTACCCACTGATTCCAGTTATCTGACGGTTGATCAGCTCAAAGAAATGGCCGCCGCGGGTTGGGAAATTGGCAGTCACACCGAGACGCATCAGAATGTAACCATCATGACGGATGATCAGCTGCATTATGAGATCATACAATCACGAAAAGATTTGGAACAAATGCTAGGTCTTCCAATACTAACATTTTCTTATCCATTTGGCGGAGCGAATAGCGCCGTCACGGATTATGTGCACTTTGCCGGTTATATCGCTGCCGTGGGCGCAACCGGATATACTGCCGATCAAGGCAAGAGCAATCTATTTGAATTACAACGGTGCGAAATCAAAAACTCAGACGATGCCAAAAGCATCATCCGCTTTCTGCCGTGGCTTGGCGATCCATCGTTCATTCCAACTGATACGCCAACTCCGACTTCGACACCATCGCGCACGCCCGTCCCCACTTGGACAATGTATCCGACCAGTACATCCTGGAAAGCAACTAAAACGCCGTAATAGTTATTTGGAACAAAATTACTCTATCGAAAGTCTAATAGTGAAAAGGAGTTTGCCATGCGCGTTAAATTTCTTTTCGTTTTCACCTTTCTGCTTATTACGGCTTGCTCGCCCATTCTTGCGCCAACTCCTACTGACAGTGGGATAAACGGTCAAGTGACCATCGGCCCGACATGCCCGGTAGTGCGGATCAACAATCCGTGTCCCGATAAACCATATCAAGCCACACTCACGATTTTGACTTCAGACGGTCAGCACAAAGTAATGCAATTTCAAACCGACGCGAATGGCAATTTTCAAGTTGCGCTTTCACCCGGTAATTACGTTTTGCATCCCGAAGCGCCCAACGTTATGCCACATGCTAGGGATACATCATTTATGGTCGAAGCACATCAATTCACACGCCTCGATGTTGTTTACGACAGCGGAATCCGTTAGCCTTGACATAGTCTCGTTTTCGCAGATAATAAGTCTCAACAGGCGAGCCTATCAAAAGCGATGACAGAGGAAAGTAGGTCGGCGGACGTTGCCAGAGAGGCGCAGGGATTTTGCTGAAACCTGCGCTCAGCCAAAACCAATCGAAGTTCCCTCTTGAGCCATTCAAGTGAACGGCAGGAGCATCCCATGTTCTTGCAAGTAGTTTGAACCGCAATCCCAGCGTTATGAAGGAGGCTGATGTTGGTCAGCACAAAGCGGACTCATGTGAGTCAACTTGGGTGGTACCACGGGAATTCTCCCTCCCGTCCCATTTGTGGGCGGGAGGTTTTTATTTGGAGGCATGAATGTTGGATAAATTAAGTGAGATCGAAGAGTCCGCGTTGGATGCATTGGCATCTGTGCAAGACGCATCCGCCCTCGACGCGTGGCGGGTGACTCATCTAGGACGCAGCTCAGCGCTGATGCAAGTCTTCAGCGGGTTGGGCACGTTATCGAAAGAGGAGCGACCAATTGTTGGACAGTCCGCGAACCGCGTCAAAGTGGCGCTTGAGGCGGCATTAGCCAGGAAAACGGAAGCCATCAAACGGTCCGCGTTGGAACGCTCGTTGAGCGAAGAAAAATTGGATGTGACTTTGCCCGGTCGTCCCATTCGTCGCGGACGATTGCATCCATCCACGCAACAACTGCGGCGCGTGCTTGCCATCCTAGCTGAGATGGGATTCCAGGTTTACACATCGCGCGAAGTGGAAACAGACGAGATGAATTTCCAATTGCTCAACTTTCCGCCGCATCATCCCGCACGTGAAATGCAAGATTCGTTATACGTTGCGACCGAAGAACGCGGCGACAACCCGATTTTATTGCGCACGCATACTTCGCCTGGTCAAATCCATGCCATGTGCGAATTCGCGGCAATGAACCCGAAAGACCCGCCTCCGATTCGTATTGCTTTGCCCGGCATGTGTTTTCGCGCCGAACAAATCACAGCCCGCTCCGAAGTTCAATTCAATCAAGTGGAAGGATTGGCGGTTGGCAAGGGAATCACGTTCAGCGATTTGAAAGGTACGTTGATCGAGTTTGCGCATCGCATGTTCGGGCAGAACGCGCGCACGCGTTTCCGCGCGTCATATTTTCCGTTCACGGAACCATCCGCTGAAATGGATGTGGAATGTTTTGTGTGCGGCGGAAAGGGCTGCGCGGTTTGCAAGAACTCCGGCTGGCTGGAAATCCTCGGCTCCGGTATGGTGCATCCGGTTGTTCTGCAAAATGGCGGATACGATCCGAAGATTTATTCCGGCTTCGCGTGGGGCATGGGACCCGAGCGCCAGTTGATGTTGCGCTATAAAATCGAAGACATTCGTTACTTCTGGGGAAACGATGTTCGATTCTTGGAACAGTTTTAATTCCATTTACCGCGAAGAACGCAAAGAGAAAAGAAAAAGGCTTAGCGAGCTTGGCGGTTCAAAGAAGGAAAGTGAATTATGAAGATACCTCTATCATGGCTAAAAGATTTCATTGACCTTGACGGTTTAACCGTTGAAGAAATTGCGCGCAAGTTGACTCTTGCCGGTTTGGAAGTGGACGAGATTCATTACATCGGTTTGCCAATGCCAATTTATCAAAATGGCGAAAAGCATGAATTCAAAACCAGCGGCATTGGCTGGGATAAGGAAAAAATTGTTGTCGCTGAAATCTATGAAGTGAAGCCGCATCCCAACGCCGACCGATTGACTCTACTCGACCTGTATGATGGTCAGCAGACCCAAGTGGTTTTGACCGGCGCGCCGAATATTTCCCATTTGAAAGGCACGGGCAAATTGGTCAAGCCGCTCAAAGTTGCTTACGCCAAAGAGGGCTCGACTCTATATGATGGTCATGCTGAAGGATTGGTGTTGACCACGCTCAAGCGCGCCAAAATCCGCGGTGTGGATTCATATTCGATGGTCTGCTCGGAAAAAGAACTCGGCATTACCGAAGAACATGAAGGCATCATCCTGCTCGATGACGATGCGCCGGTCGGAATGCCGCTCGCGGATTATATGGGCGACGCGGTTCTGGACATTTCCATTTTGCCGAACATGGCACGCAATGCAAACGTGATCGGTGTGGCGCGCGAACTCGCGGCGTTGACCGGACGCGAACTCAAGAAGCCAACCATCAAATTCAAAACGGATGGCGAATCGGTTGCAGATTTGGTTTCGATTGAAATCACCAATCCTGAACTCAATCCGCGTTTTGTGCTTGGACTGATTCGCAACGTGGAGATCAAGCCCAGCCCGTATCAAATCCAGCGCCGACTCAAATTGGCGGGTATGCGTCCGATCAACAACATTGTGGACGCGACGAACTATGCCATGCTGGAACTTGGCGAGCCGCTTCATGCCTTTGATTATGATGTACTTAAAGAACGCGCCGGAAAGAAAAAGGTAAAGATTATCACGCGCGCCGCAAAAGATGGCGAGAAGCTGACCACGCTTGATAATGTGGAGCGAACATTGACTTCGATGAACGTTCTCGTCTGCGATGAGAAAGGC
>DATCTP010000299.1:0-6242 GCA_036567885.1 Anaerolineales bacterium
TTAAGGAAATACTTAATCGTATGCACGATATTAAGACACTACGCTCTTTTGACCAGATCAAAATCCTCTCCGATGCACACCGCATGAAAATTCTGTGCTTGTTGATGGATTCTCCAGCCACATTGACAGGGCTGGCGCGGATCCTCAATCAATCTCCGGCATGGGTTCGGCATCATATGCTCGCACTTCAAGCCGCTGATCTCGTCGAGTTGACTGAAATTCGCAAAACCGGAAAAGTGACCGAGAAATATTATCAAGCCAAAGCGGGTGCCTTTTTGCTTCAACAACTGGTGGTGCCGGAAACCAAAAAGCCGGCGCTGATTTTTTCCGGCAGTAACGATCTTGCACTGGAATCCATCGCGCATCATCTAGGCAAGCACTTTCATTTGTTGAATTTTCCGATTGGCTCATTGGATGGTCTGGTTTATCTACGTCAAGGACTGTGCCAGTTTTCCGGTTCGCACATTCTCGATGAAGATGGCGAATACAATGCCTCCACCGTTCGACATCTCTTTCCAGATCGCGCCGTGGAGATGGTCACACTTGCGTATCGAACACAAGGATTGATGGTTCGTCCGGGAAACCCAAAGTCAATCCAGAAGATTCAAGATATTGCGCGCAATGGCATTCGTTTTGTGAATCGGAATCCCGGCTCAGGCACGCGTTTATGGTTCGATGCGGAACTCAAACGTTTGAAGATGGATGTGAAGCAAATCCGGGGCTATGATCAAATTGCGAAAACGCACAGCGAGTCTGCGTCGCTGATCGAAGCGGGGCAAGCCGATGTTGCGCTGGGCCTACAAGCCGCGGCGCGCCAGCATCATCTGGATTTCATTCCGTTATTCGAAGAACGATACGATCTGGTCCTGCCGCGCGAGAACGAAAAATTCATTTCGCCTTTGCTCGATTATTTGCAGACCGCGGCTTTTCGCACTGAACTCAATTCGCTGACGGGCTATAACTCCGCCCACAGCGGTGAGCAAATTCTTCTTTAGGAGAGAATGATGAAACGCTTTTCTTTGTTATTTGGTTTGATGGTTACGCTTGCGATGTTGTTCTCCGCCTGTGTGCCAGCCGCCACGCCGACTGCGGTTTCCGCGACTTCTGCACCGGCCGCCACTTCTGTTCCAACCACCGCACCTACCTCGGCTCCTGCGCCAACAACGTTAACTGTATTTGCCGCCGCGTCGCTGACAGGCGCATTTGGGGATATCGGTAAAGCCTTTGAAGCAGCGCATCCCGGCGTGACTGTCAAGTTTAACTTTGGAGGCTCCCAAACTCTTCGCACTCAAATCGAACAAGGCGCGCCAGTAGATGTATTCGCATCTGCTGACCACAAGAATATGGATCCGCTGGTAACGGAAAACTTGGTTGCTTCTGGTGCGGATCAGGATTTCGCAACCAATCTTCTGACGGTGATCCTGCCTCCGAGTAATCCAGCCAATATCCAAACTCTTCAGGATTTGGCGAAGCCTGGCTTGAAACTTATCTTTGAAGATCCATCCGTTCCGGCAGGAAACTACACGCGCCAGATCTTGACCAACATGAGCAAAGACCCAACATACGGATCAGACTTCAGCGCGAAAGTTCTTGCTAACGTTGTTTCCAATGAAACAGATGTCAAGCAGGTAGTTACTAAAGTGGATCAAGGGGAGGGAGATGCTGGCGTTGTCTATGTTACCGATGCGAGTGCTCAGCCAGATTTAAAGACTATCGCAATTCCAGCAAACTATAACGTAATTGCCCATTATCCGATCGCGGCGTTAGCAAAGGCACCTAATTCGGATTTAGCTGCGGCTTTCGTTGCTTACGTTCTATCTGCGGATGGACAAGCGGCAATGAAGAAATGGGGTTTCTCTCCGGCCCAATAAACGATTAGCGAATTCCGTGCATCGCTTCTTTCATCAACACAGAATAAAAAATTCGCCAAGCTGGGTTTTTATCATACCCAGCTTGGTATTGATTGTTCTGATCGGCTTGCCGCTTATCGCGTTAGTCTGGCGTTCGATTGGCAATGACTTTTTTACTTATGTTTTTTCTGCGAATGCATTCAGCGCACTTAAGCTCAGTTTGCTGACCAGCAGCATCAGCGTTGCTTTGGCATTGTTAACTGGCACACCTTTAGCCTATCTGCTGGCACATTGGAAATTTCCTGGACGCACACTGGTTGACCTGCTGGTAGATGTGCCAGTGGTTCTGCCTCCATCCGTTGCTGGTATTGCTTTGTTGATGGCATTCGGGCGGGTAGGGATTTTTGGAACGTGGCTGAGCGCAATGGGGATCACGATTCCTTTTACAACCGCAGCAGTAGTCATTGCACAGGCTTTTGTCTCTGCGCCGTTTTTAGTTCGTTCTGCCCGAATCGGTTTTTCCGCTATTGATCCACAGCAAGAGGAAGCCGCCCGATTGGAGGGAGCAAATGAATGGCAGGTGTTCCGATACATTATGTTCCCTCTGGCTAGCCGCGCTCTATTGACCGGAACTATTCTGGCGTGGACAAGGGCCTTAGGAGAATTTGGCGCGACGATACTTTTCGCGGGAAATTTGGAAGGCACAACACAAACAATGCCTTTGGCAATTTATATCGGCTTTGAGCAAAACATAAAAATTGCTTTAGTATTATCTGTACTGCTGTTGGCTGTTTCACTGGTATTCATGGCTCTCTTGAGAAAACTCGAAGAGCCCACTTAATATCCTGTATCGAACAATACCTACTTCGAGCAATAATTCTCCTTTAGGAAGAAACATGGACATTATCTTGACTTCAATCGGCGTCATTCACTCTGCGTTTACTGACCCAACACAAGCGCCCATCCAATCTTCACGATCAACGGCTGTTGGGAGCGTGGAAGTTTTCCCTCAGTTTGCCGCGGGGCTGCGCGATTTGGAAGAATTTTCCCATATATTCCTGTTGTACTTGATCGAATGCCCGCAAGGTTATAACTTGCATGTCAAACCGTTTCTGGATGATCGGGAACATGGCATCTTTGCCACTCGCTATCCGTGTCGCCCTAACCCAATTGGACTCTCGATAGTTCATCTGCTTCGCGTGGAAGGTAATCGCCTCGACATCGAAGGAGTTGACATGTTGGATAACACTCCTTTGCTTGATATCAAACCTTATGTTCCCGATTTCGACAATCGTGTTAATGCTCAAATCGGCTGGTATGGCCGTCGAGCTCATCCATAGGTTATTTAACGGCTTACCCCGCGATCGCTCGCGGGGTAGCCAAGGACCAACTTAGAGGGAGGAGAGAGAGTTTGTCAAGCAGATTTCGAAAAACCTGCTGTGATCACAAAGGTTGACGGTCAGGATTGGTGCCACACCAAACGCAACCAGGCATATCCATTTGATTGCAGATCATGGCATTAGAGCAACGATGCGCGTTGACCCTCGGCGGTTGATCGGGTAAATGTTCTGCCGGATAAACCACTTCATTCTCCAGCGCAACTTCACGCCCAATCAATTCACAATACTTGATCTTATCTACTTGCCAGGTTCGGAATGCCATGTGCAACTCCTGACTATGCCCTTAGTGTACGGTATGTTAAACGTCATTGCCAGTGACACGCGTCACATCCACCGATGACAAACGACCACAATTCAAAGGATAAATATCTAAATCAAACTTGGTCTTTTCGATTATTTGCCAAGGCGATAGATGGTGCCGCGTCGATCTGCAAAATAGATTTCCCCAAAAGAATCTTGTCCAAACGTGGTGATGTTTGCGCCCGTCTCAAACAGGACTTGAGACTGCCATCCGTTATTCGAGTGGATCAGCCCCCAGATTTTTCCACTGCATTCATCACCATAAAAATAAACACCCTGCCATTCCTGCATGGCGCTGCGATACACATATCCGCCGATGATGGCGCACCCGCCAACCGCGTGACTATATTCCACCACGGGAAATGTAAAGTTGACGCCTGCAGGCGGATTGCCCGCATACGGATGCATGCCTTCATAATAATTCCAACCGAAGTTTAAACCGCCCGCATTCGCTGGAACAACATCCACCTCTTCCCACAAATCCTGACCCACATCCGCGATATAAAGATTGCCGCTAGGCTTATCGAATGAAAACCGCCAAGGATTACGCAAACCGTATTCCCAAATTTCGGGTCTGCCTCCGCCACCTTCGGCAAACGGATTATCAGTTGGGATTGCATATGGATCGTCGTGATCCACATCGATGCGTAAAATCTTTCCGAGCAAAACATTGGTGTTCTGACCGTTCTTGTACGGGTCGCCTTGCGAACCGCCGTCGCCGAGTCCCATGTACAGATAACCATCGGGACCGAAGGTCATTTCGCCGCCATTGTGATTGGAAAAAGGTTGTCGAATGTGGAGCAAATCTTTTTCACTTGCGGGATCAGCAAGATTGCCGTTGACTGTAAAGCGTGCGATCACAGTATTCCCATTTACATCCACATAATTGACATAGAAATATGGATTCTGTTTGAAGTTCGGATGAAATGCCAAGCCCAATAATCCCTGCTCATTTCCCTGACTATCAACTTTCGGAATAATATCGAGAAATGGTGGATCAAGCATCTGTCCGTTCTCGATGATTCGGATTCTTCCCTCTTGTTCTATGATGAACATGCGTCCAGAACCGTCATCGGGAAATTGAATATCCACCGGTGAAGCCATATTGGAGATCACAGGAATCCAACGATAAAGCGACGGATCGGGGAAAGATGTTGCATTCGAAGGAACCGCGGTGGGCGGAACATTCGTTGCAGTTGCTGAATTGGCGGTATTCGTCGAAGAGGGCGCGGTTGTTTCGGTAACGGAAGGAATAGTCGGCGTGGAAGGAAGCGGTGTGTTGGTAAATCCGCAAGCCAGGAGAAGAATCGTTACCAGTAAAATGAATCCGACTCGAATACTTTTCATAATGAAATAAATTATAAGCGCGAAATCTTTTGATTTGCCCGATGGAGTAAAATGGGGCGATGCCCTATCTGATTGACGGTCACAACTTAATTCCAAAACTTGGCTTGCGGCTGGATTCGATGGATGATGAAACGGAACTCATCGGCGTCTTGCAGGAATTCTGCCGGTTGCAGCGCCGAGATGCCGAAGTTTATTTTGATGGCGCGCCGGTTGGACAAGCGCGTACGCAAAAGTTTGGAATCGTCACCGCGCATTTCGTTCGCCTAGGAACGACCGCGGATACCGCGATCAAAGTCAGACTGGAAAAAATGGGCCGCGCCGCACGCAATTGGATCGTGGTCAGCTCCGATCATGCGGTTCAGAATTCAGCACATACCGTTCATGCCGATGTGATCTCATCCGAGCAATTTGCGGAACTGCTCAAGAGTTCCCCCTCGCGCGAATCAAAATCAAACACAGAAACAAATTTGTCTTCCGAAGAAGTGGATGAGTGGTTGAAATTATTTGGCAGGCAAGAGTGAAGAATTGGACAATTAAAATCCAAATTCTAATACTCGTTTAATGTTGGATAGATAATTCGGATGTATATTTGCGTTACGACACCTGCCCTCCCTCTTACTGGTATATTTAGGTGTCAACCACCGATAATCAGTTCGCATGTCCCCCCCATGCTCACTGACGGTGGTGTCCCTCCCCCTCAAGGTGGCAGGCATATCCTTTACGATATGCCTGCCAGCCGTTTAAAGCATATAATGCGTTCATGGCAACCGCGTATTGTTTTGTTCCATCAACATCCCATGTTTATCCCGATCATCCTGAACATCCCAACCGCTTTGATCTATTGACGCCGCGACTCGATTCGTTCGACGCGCAAAAATTGGATGCAAAGCCAGCCACACGCGCGGAAGTGGAACGGGTTCATACTCCCAAACTTGTTTCTGCGTTGGAAGAGGTTTGCAAAGAAGGACCAGCCATCATTGATTATGCTCCGACGTTTGTGACTCAAACTTCATTCGATGACGCGCTGCTCGCCTCAGGCGGGACATTGAGCTGTATGCGCGCGGTCTTGAGCGGACTCACCCGAAACGCGTTTGCCATCGTCCGCCCGCCTGGACATCACGCCGAGCCAAATCGTTCGATGGGATTTTGTATCTTCAACAACATTGCCATCGCGGCGCGTGACGCGTTGGAACACGGATGCAATCGCGTTGCCATCGTGGACTACGATGCCCATCATGGCAACGGGACTCAAGCCGCGTTCCTTGATGATGAACGCGTGGCTTATTTATCCACGCATCAATGGGGAATCTATCCCGGCACCGGCTGGTATGAAGAAGCGCCGCAT
>DATCTP010000300.1:0-5151 GCA_036567885.1 Anaerolineales bacterium
CATCGTCTCTGCTTGACCTTGCTCCCAACGGGGGTTGCCTGGCCGTTCACATTACTGTGAACGCCGGTGGTCTCTTACGCCACCTTTTCACTTTGACCGCTCGCGCGGCTACCTGTTTCTGTGGCCCGATGCGATAGATCACTCCATCCCGGGATTTCCCCGGCGTTGTGCCCTATTGAGTACGGACTTTCCTCGATCCCTCGCTTTCGCGCGGAACCGCGATCACCCAACCGGCCTGAGGCGTATTCATCATACACGCGAGAGAAAGCAGAGTCAACTCTATTCGCAAGCCCTTTTTAATGTAAAATAGGACTATTATTCTTTCTTCGAGGAACCGCTTTGAGCAACATACCCGGAAAATATATCATCGGCCTGACTGGCAATATTGCCACTGGCAAAAGTGTGGTACGCAGAATGCTGGAGCATCTCGGCGCTTACACCATTGACGCAGACGCTTTGTCTCATCGCGCCATCTCAAAAGGTGCGCCGGGCTATCAACCTGTTCTTGAAAAATTCGGCAAATGGATTCTTGATAAAGATGGCGAAGTGGACCGGGGCAAATTGGGAGGCGTGGTATTCCGGGACGCGGCCGCGTTGGCTGAATTGGAAGACATTATTCATCCGCTGGTCGGACAGGCGGTGAGCGTACTCGCAAAACGAGCCAGCCAATCTGTTGTGGTTGTCGAAGCGATCAAATTATTAGAAAGCGAATTAAAAAACGGCTGTGACAGCATCTGGGTAACGTATGCGCCGGAAGAGGTCCAGATTGAGCGGTTGATGCGCAAACGCAATTTAACGCGCGAAGAGGCACAGCATCGAATCAGTTTGCAATCTGCTCAAGGCGAAAAAATCGCGGCGGCGAATTTCGTAATCCGTAATACCGGTTCCTACGACGATCTATGGAAACAGGTCACCACGGCGTGGAAACAGATTTCGCCGGCCACCGCGGACATCACACAGCCCATCATTGTTAAACAAGGCGTTGGAAATTTTGTCGTCGTGCGCGGCAAACCCAGGAATTCCGAGTCGATTGCCAAATTGCTTAATCACTTGAGCCAGGGACGGCAAAAATTATCCGGCGAGGATGTGATGGCAAGTTTCGGCGATAAGGCCTATATGCTGCTCCAGCTTCAGGATCAGTTGGTTGGGATTGCCGGTTGGCAGGTGGAAAATCTAGTGGCGCGCACGACCGAACTTTATATAGAAAATGGAATTGATGTTCCAACCGGGCTTGAAATGCTGATCGCCGAAGTGGAACGCGCTTCCGGCGATTTACAATGCGAAGCATCGCTGATCTTTCCCTCGGCTGACCTTGCCGCTTTGGATTCCGTTTGGAAAAAATTGGGCTACGAACAACGAACTCCCGCCACTCTTGGAGTACAAGCCTGGCAGGACGCGGCTATCGAGTCCATGCCAAAAAGCGATGCCATTGTTTTGTTCAAGCAATTGCGGCAAGACCGCGTTCTAAGGCCGATTTAATATCGGACTTTATTCAAGCCATCCCCAGATTTCGCCGATTTCGCGGATTCATCATCCGATCGGTGGATTATTTCAATAAACACAGTGGCTGATTTTCTCAACAACATCCTCTTTATTTTTGAACGTCTGAGCTGGCTCAGCGTAATTGACATCCTGCTGGTTACGCTGATTTTTTACGGCTTACTCTATTGGCTGCGCGGCACGCAAGCCATGGTCTTATTACGCGGCGTAATTCTGATCGTCGTCGCGCTGATCTTAATCACCAGCCTCTTCAATCTTCCCGCGTTTTCATGGCTGGTTCAAAATTCCCTGCCGGCTTTGTTATTGGCGGTGCCGGTGATCTTTGCGCCGGAAATCCGCCGCGCCCTCGAACGCATCGGGCGCGCTGGGACCATTCTAACGGTATTCAACAAAACAACCAATCCCGAATTCGAACGAACCATTCGCGCCATCGTTACCGCCGCCGCGCGATTATCCGCCCGCCAACACGGCGCGCTGATAATCATCCAAAGATTGGACAACCTGGATGAATACATTCAAAGCGGTGTGAAGCTGGACGCGGCGATCACGCCCGAATTGTTGCTGCAAATTTTTTATCCGAACACGCCATTGCATGACGGCGCGGCGATTCTTTCCGGACCGAGAGTGGTGGCGGCCGCCTGCGTGATGCCTCTCTCCTCGAGCGGAATCCTGACCCGCTCGCCCGAACGCCAGATGGGACTTCGGCATCGCGCCGCTCTCGGCATCTCCGAAGAAAGCGATGCCATTGCGGTGGTTGTCTCGGAAGAGACAGGTTCCATCTCCATCGCGCACGCCGGACGCATGATCCGCAGGATTGATCCTGACCGCTTGCAAAATATATTGGTTGCTTTCTTCCAGCCAGCTGCCAGCGATCGCATTCCCAACTGGTTTAGAAGATTTAAACCATCCAATTCGCCGCGCAAAGAAGAGAAACCATAACATGCTAAAACGGATTCTCAATAATCTTAGCCTGTTGCTCTGGGCGCTTATATTAGCCCTTGCGGTTTGGGTGGCGGCTGTGACTTCATCCGATCCGGACGAGGTTCGCGTTTATCCAACGCCGATCAACATCCAGATCGTCGGACAGAATTCCGGAATGGTGATCACCGGGAACGTACCTTCCCAAGTAGTAGTCACGCTGCGCGCCCCGCGCTCGGTGTGGGATCAACTCACCGCCAAACCGGATAGCGTCCGCGCAATCCTCGATCTATCAGGATTGAAACCCGGACAACACCAATTGAATCTTCAAATTCAAGTGGATGAACACCCGGTTCGAATTATGAAAGTCAGTCCGGTTTCGGTCACATTGACACTGGAGGCGCTGGTCACAAAAACCTTTCCGCTTAACATTGATGTCAAAGGGCAGCCCGCCATAGGCTATCAGGCGGGGAATTCAAGTGCGGATGTGGGACAAGTTGCCGTTAGCGGAGCCCAATCGCTGGTCTCGCTCGTGAAGCGGGTTGGCGTATCCGTCAACGTGGATGGTGTGCGTGAAAATATTTCTTCATCCGCTCCGATCACCGCCTACGATGAAGCCAACCAAGCCGTGAACGACATCAACATCCAGCCGCAAACCGCGCATATTACTTTGCCCATCAGCCAGCAGAGCGGCTTCCGCGATATGGCGGTGAAAGTAGTAGTGCGCGGACAAGTGGCAAATGGTTATCGTCTGGATAACATCTCGGTATTTCCTCCGGTCGTAACGGTTTATTCTTCTGATCCTTCATTGATCAGTTCGTTGCCCGGTGTGGTGGAAACGCAGCCGCTTGATCTGCAAAACATGAACAACAATATCAATACACGGCTCGGATTGAATTTGCCTTCAGGCGTTTCCGTGATCGGCGATCCAAACGTTTCGATTCAAGCCGGCATTTCGGCGATCCAAAGCAGTCTCACGTTATCCGGCGAAAATGTGGAAGTGACGGGTTTACCATCCGGGATGAACGCGCAAATTTCGCCAGCCACGGTGGATGTCATTATTTCTGGTCCGCTGCCATTGCTCGACACCTTGGCTCATCAGGATGTTCGTATCACCGCCGATGTGACCGGATTAAGCGCAGGCACTCATCAGTTAACGCCGAATGTCCAAATCCTGATTTCCAATCTGCAAGTTGAATCGGTTCTTCCCGGGACCGTCGAAGTGATTCTCGCTCCCAGCCCGACTCCAACGCCCACGCCTTAGCAAAGCGCAACAAATAAAACGCAAGGAAAATCGATTTTCGTTTTGCGTTTCATATCTTCACCTGCACTTGCGTCAGGTGCAAGTGTCGTGGTACAAAGGAACTATGCCTAAACCCATTGTCGCTCTCGTTGGCCGTCCCAACGTGGGCAAAAGCACTTTATTTAATCGTCTGGTCGGCGAGCGTCTCGCCATTGTGGATGATACGCCCGGCACCACGCGTGACCGTCTTTATGCGGAGTCCGAGTGGAATGGCCGCACGTTCGGTGTGATCGACACCGGCGGTATTGATCCAACTCACGGCGGCAAGACTCCGCTTTCGATTGGTTCCGCGGATTTCATTGATGAGATCAAAGCTCAGGCACTGATCGCCGCGCAAGATGCGGATGCCGTTTTATTCATCACAGATGGTGAAGCGGGCGTCACACCTCCCGATCGCGAGGTGGCGGAAATTTTGCGCCGCAACCAGAAAAAGAATCCAGATGGAAGTTTTCATCCGCCCATCTTTGTGGTGGTCAATAAATGCGAATCGCTCGAACGACGCGACGCGGCTGGCGAATTTTATGAGCTGGGACTCGGCGAACCGCATCCTATTTCCGCAATCCACGGCACGGATACCGGCGACTTGCTCGATCAACTCGTGGCAAGTTTTCCTGAAGCGGAACCTGAAGAAGATGAGTCGATCAAGATTGCCATCGTTGGAAAACCAAACGCAGGGAAATCAAGCCTGCTCAATAAATTGGTTGGCAAGGAACGCGCCATCGTCAGCCCGATTGCGGGAACCACACGCGATGCCGTAGATACAAAACTCGAATATGAAGGTTTATCGCTCACGTTGATCGATACCGCTGGTATCCGCCGCCGCGGCAAGATCGAACATGGTGTGGAACAATACAGCGTTCTGCGTTCCTTCAAAGCCATCGAACGCGCGGACGTGGTGTTATTGATGATCGATGCGACGACCGGCATCACCGCGCAGGACGCCCATATCGCCGGTTTTGTCCTCGACGAATGGAAATCGTGCATTGTGTTGGTAAACAAATGGGACGCGATAGAGAAAGACAACGATACGATGGATCAATTCACGCGTCAGATCCGCGCCGATTTGAATTTCATGGATTATGTTCCTTTGTTATTCATTTCTGCGAAATCAGGCCAGCGCGTGGACGAAGTGTTGCCGCTGGCACTGCGCGTCCAGGAAGAACGCCTGGCGCGCTTGGCTACTTCCAAGATCAACAAGATTTTGGTCGAGGCTCAGGATGCGCAAGCCGCTCCCGCACATGCCGGAAGGCAACTCAAAATATTCTACGGCACGCAAGTCCGTTCGGATCCGCCGACGTTCATGGTTTACGTCAATGACCCGAAGCTGATGCATTTCAGTTATATGCGTTTCCTTGAAAACCGCATGAGAGATGAATACGGATTTGTCGGAACCCCGATCCGAATTGTTCCGAAAGGAAGAAGAGAAAAAT
>DATCTP010000301.1:0-2802 GCA_036567885.1 Anaerolineales bacterium
TCGCACGTTGTTCCGGCGAACCCGCGGCTTGCACCGCCGCGGCGCCGAGTCCGCCGCCGGGCGTAATGAGATACATTCCCACATCGCCCCACGCTAACATTTCAATTTGCGATGCCAACAACTGATAACCAATCGGCGCACGCTTGAGCTTATTGGGATCTTCTTCCTTTTTCTCTTCGCGTGGAGCCAATGAGCCGCCGCCCATAGCTTTCATGGCAGTATGCGTAAACTCAATGTAATCCCACGGAATTTCATGTTCGTGCTCATCAAAATAGCGCGACTGAGGCCGCATCATATTATCAGCGACCGTTTTGAGAACGGTCTGCATTTGGACAATCGGTTTGGGAGATTCAAATTCAATAGCCATTTCTGCCTCTTCTAAATAATCGCAAGCCCGGTCAACATTGCAAAGCCGCGGCCGTTACGCATCCACATTTCAACGGGATGCTCACGGATATATCCATGCCCGCCCAGGATTTGCACGGCGCGGTCGGTCACCATCATCACCATATCCGCCGCGCCGGTGGATGCGAGGTACGCTTCGGTGAACGCATCATCTTTCGCTTGATCCAACTTCCAAGCCGCTTCCCACGTCAGCAAACGAATCGCTTCGATCTCCGTCCGCATTTCAGCCAGCATAAACGCGACCGCTTGCTTTTGCGCGATCTTCACTCCGAAGGCTTCGCGCTCCTTGGCGTAATCGCGGGAATATTCAAAGGCGGCGCGTGCCACGCCGATAGCGGCTGAGGCGGAAGCAAGGCGCATCGAAGCGAGAACCGGTTCGAAGTCGTGGCCCGACGCGCTGCCCAATCGATTGGATGCCGGGACTTTTACATTATTCAACTTGACTCGATATAACGGAAGCGCGTTCAATCCCATCAATTTTTCGCGCTCATCAGCGACCATTAATCCCGAAGCGTTTTTTGGAACGATAAAACCCTGCGTCTTGCCATCACATTTTGCATAAACCAAAATGGTCTCGGCTTCTTTCGCAAATGGCACAAAAGCTTTTTCGCCGTTCAAGACATAGGCACCATTGTTTTGAACGGCGTTCGTTTTTAAATCGTTCGCATCAAAATCGAATGCATACTCAATCAGTGCAGCAGTATATGGACGCCACTCGCCCTCGATGACTTTCGGCAGATATTCTTTCTTCTGTTCATCGCTGCCCGAAAGCAAAATGGGAATCGCGAACAGAGACGGCGTCATGACTGCCAACGCGCCCGCCAGATCGCCAAAAGCCAATTCTTCCAAAGCAAGCACGCCGGTGACGGCAGAGTGTTCACCGAAGCCGCCATAGGCTTCTGGAATGGATGCTTGCAGAACGCCAAGTTCCCAGCCTTTGCCGACCAGTTTCTGCGGCAGTTCGCGGCTTTCCTCGGCTTCGCGGGACGCCGTCCGCAAATCATTGCCTGCGTACTTTCCCACCGCATCCACAAGCATTTGTTGCTCTTCGTTGGGTTCAAATGAATACATTCCTCGCTCCTTTTATTTTTTTAATAGACCATCGAAAAATAAATCGGCGTAATAATCCGCGATCTTCTCGATGGATAAGATTCCATCGGGACGATACCACGTCAACGTCCAATTCAAGATACCCATCAAACCCCGCACCGCGAGACCGACATCCGAACACGCAAATAATTTTTCGCGAACACCTTCACGCATCACATCCTGCCACAAGCTTTCAAACCGATCGCGGTTCGGAATGTGGCGGGCGTGAGATTTTTTATCCAGCGAACGATGCTCGAACAGCAAAACCGAAGACAGGTCAGGATTCTCGGCGAGCGACTGCAAATAAACATGAATCATCTGACGCAGTTTTTCATCAGCAGGTATGGGTTGATTGACAACGGGGGCAATCCGAGCCGTCAGCATTTCCAGAGCGCGATCCAGAAGTTCGAGCAAAATTTCCTGTTTGCTGGAAACGTGATGATAGAGGCTGGCTTTTTGCAAATTAACCGCCCCAGCAATGTCAGCCATCGAAGCCGCGTGGAATCCTTTTTTGCGGATCACCTGCGCGGCGGCATCCAAAATATCGTCTCGAGTCATAAGACAAACCTACCGAACGGTCGGTAGCCCAAAGATACTCCCAACCAAAGCCCGTGTCAAGGATTTTTTGAGATTTCACCATAAACAAGATACGCTGGCTGGGAAGAAACGCTTCGCCACGAAATGTCGCTGCGGGAGATGAAATGATCAAATATTAAGCGCCGATGAACCGTCTGATTTTCGGGAAAATAGTTTTATGGTAAACTCAGACAGATTAATTCACGGAGAAACCTTTATGGCAAAATCACGCGCTGAACAAATGGTGGAACGCTTGAGATCCATGCAAGCCGCCGCCCCCGATATCGAAGCCTCTGCTATTGTTTCGGTGGATGGATTGATCATGGCTTCGGCGCTTCAACAAGGCGTGGAAGAAGACCGTGTCTCCGCTATGTCAGCGGCGATGTTGAGTCTCGGCGAGCGCATTTCATCCGAGCTTGGACGCGCGGGCTTGGAACAGGTTTACATCAAAGGCGATAAAGGTTCCATCGTGCTGACCTCCGTTGGAACGGAAGCGGTTCTGACTGCCCTAGGGCGGCAGGATGCCAAACTAGGTTTGATCTTCCTCGAGATGCGGCGCGCCGCCGAAGACATCATAAAGCTGGTATGAAAAAGAAGAACAAACTTCAACTCACAATCAACGCATTCCCCGGTGGGGAGGGCTTAACCGCCCTCCCCACCGCATTTGTATGTAAGCATGTCCTCGCGAGTCTTCGAGAAACAATCTCAATCTGCATCCATAGTACGAGATTG
>DATCTP010000302.1:0-5480 GCA_036567885.1 Anaerolineales bacterium
CTTTGGCGATGACGGCTGCACCTGGCTGGTTGCATTGCCTGATCTGATAAATCAAGCCTCGCACCGCTGGGGATTGACCAACGTTCAACCTGTTTCCAACCTTTCATATAATTTTGTTGCTTTTGCAAAGCGCTTGAATGAAGATGTGGTTCTCAAAATTGGCGTTCCGAATAGCGAATTGGTAAGTGAAATTTCGGCGTTGCGTTTCTTCGATGGCAAAGGCGCAGTCCGTTTGCTGGAAGCGGACGAGGAACGCGCCATGTTTTTATTGGAACGTCTGCGACCGGGGGAAATGCTGGCAACGTTGAGCGATGACGATCACGCCACGCATATCGCCGCCGATGTGATGCTTAGACTTTGGCACACGCCGCCGAAAAATATTCCATTTATCAAATTGACGGATTGGTTCAACGAATTGAATAAACTTCGCCCTGCATTCAACGGCGGGACAGGGCCCTTTCCTAAAAAACTGATCGAAGAAGTGGAAGAAACGTTGCCGCGTCTGTTTGTTGAATCGGAACTGCCCATGCTCATTCACGGCGATTTGCACCATTACAATATTTTGTCATCGGGTGACAACTGGCTGGCGATTGATCCCAAAGGCGTGATTGGACATCCGGAGTATGAGGTGGGACCTTTTCTCATCAATCCATTTCCAAATTTTTTAAACGGTAGCCAACCCAAAGTCCAGATAGAGAAGCGGATTGCAATTTTTTCGGAACGGTTGGGATTTCCGCGTCAACGACTCAGAGATTGGGGCATGTGTCACGCAGTTTTATCGGCGTGGTGGAATATGGCCCCAGATGGAACAGGCGGGGAATATTCCATGCACTGTGCTGAAATCATTTCGCAGACTTAAAACACAACAGCCTCCCAAGCAGGAGGCTGTTTCATGTAAATCTATTCTGGTTACATATCCAGGAAAAGAAGCACTGCCGAAGCGATGGCAAAGATACCGGTCAGGATGCCCCATAGCGATCCGCCGACCGATACTCCGAAGTAGGACAAGCCTGCAAACAAGAAGAACAAAACCATGGCCCAGGTGTAATACTTGGAAGGCATTTTCATTTGACACTCTCCTTAAAGTTGAGTTGAATTTTGACTGCCCACGCGGACAGTTCTAATTATGACAACCCTATCCGAATTCATAAGTTACGTCGCGTGGTAAAATTTAGCAATAATTTTGTGTTTGCCGCCTGCCGCAATAACTGCGGTAGGTTTTTTCTGCCCCATGACAACCCTATCTGCTCCCGCTGAATTTACCCTCACTCGCAAACCATCCGAACGTACCAAAGGTCCCGCCCGTTGGATTTGGTCGCACGCGATCCGTTATTGGTATATCCTTGTGATGTTGGTGATCGGGGCGATTGGCAATGCCGCATTGGCTTCCGCCGTTCCGGTGCTGGTGGGGAACGCGTTCAATGACATGCTCAAGCCGAATGCGACCGTCAGTATTCTGATCCCGCTGGCGTTGATGCTCGGCGCATCGCAGATCGCGCGCGGCATTCTCCAGTTTGGACGCAACTTCGGCGCGGAATTAATGGCGCAAAAGATGGAACGCGATATCCGCGACGAGCTGTACGTCTCGTTGCTTGGCAAGAGCATGACGTTCCATAATCTCCAGCCAGTCGGCGACACGATGGCGCGCGCCACCAACGATGTGCGCGAAGTCAATTTCATGTTCAGCCCCGGTGCAAACCTCGTCATCGGTTCGGGATTATTCGTCATCATTCCGTTCTTTGTTATTCCTCAGTACAGCCCCGCATTGTTGCTGACCCCGGCTTTATTTTGTATCGGCTATTTTGTAGCGCTTTGGTTTTATCTCAAATCCATGGCGCCGGTCACGGATGAAGTGCGCCAGACTTTCGGTGAGATGAATACGCATCTATCCGAGGCGCTCGATGGTGTGGAGATCATGAAAGGCGCGGCACAGGAGGGCGCGGAAACCGAAACCTTCGTAACCAATGCGCGCAAGGTGCGAAATGCTTTCGTTCAGCAAGGCGACATCGAAGCCCGCTTCATTCCGAACCTGATGATGGGTCTCGTGTACGCGGGCGGACTTTTTCATGCCCTCATATTATTCCGCGCGGGCGTGATCAATACCGGCGATGTGGTTGCTTACTTTGGTCTGCTCCGTATGTTGGAATTCCCAACCTTTGCTTCCGCCGCGGCATACACCCAGATTTCTTTGGGCGTTTCGGGTGCACGCCGCATTTTGGATTTGATCAATAGCGAAACCAATCTCGATCAAAACGCTTCGGGCCGGACTTCATCCATGCGCGGCGAAATTGAATTTCGTAACGTCTCGTTTGCTTACCCTCACCCTGATCCCTCTCCCAGCGGGAGAGGGGATGGAGGTGAGGGAGATGAAGTTCTTCATGATATTTCTTTTCATGTCAAACCGGGTCAGACAGTTGCGCTCGTCGGTCAGACCGGCGCGGGCAAAACCTCACTCGTCAGGATGATCAATCGCACCTATGATGTCAAGCAGGGGCAAGTTTTGATAGACGGCGTGGATGTCCGCGATTGGAATCTGGCTTCGTTGCGTTCGCAAATATCCATGATCGAGCAGGATATCTTTTTATTCTCGCGTTCCATTGCCGATAACATCGCTTTTGGAAAACCCGGCGCGGCGCGCGACGAAGTGTTATACGCCGCGAACGGCGCACAAGCCCATGAGTTTATCGAAACCTTCGATCAAAGTTATGATACGGTCATCGGTGAACGCGGCGTTACGCTTTCCGGCGGACAGCGTCAGCGTTTGGCATTGGCAAGAGCTTTTTTAACGGATCCCCGCATTTTGGTCCTGGATGATTCGACCTCCGCCATCGATTCGGCTACCGAAGATAAAATCCAACGCGCCATTGCCAACGCCGCCAAGGGCCGTACGACGATTCTCATCACGCATCGTTTATCGCAAATCCGCTGGGCTGATCTCATCATCGTTTTGCGAAAAGGCAAGATCGCCGCGATGGGAACGCATGATGAATTGATGAAAACTTCGGAAGCATATTCAAGGATATTTAAGGAATAATGGGCTTCTTCGCCGGACTCAATACCGAAAAATATGATCGTCAATACACCGACCGCCAATTGGTGGGGCGGATCATTGATTATTTCAAGCCGCAATCCAGACGTCTGACATGGGTTGCGATTCTGGTGGCGTTGATCGCGGTAATTGCCGCGGCGCTGCCGGTGATCGTCAGCAATATCGTGAACCTGCTCCAAAATAAACCGACCCTGCAAGCTGTCACATTGGCAGGCTTGGCATTAGCATTCATCGGCGTCAGCACATGGGCGTTGAACTGGGCGCGCCGCAGTCTCGTCATCCGCGCCATCGGCGATGTGGTCCTGGCGCTACGCGCCAAAGCCTTCGATGCCGCCGCGGAACACGATCTATCTTTCTACGATCAATTCTCTTCGGGGCGTATTGTCTCGCGCATCACATCGGATACCAACGATTTCGGTCAGCTCGTGGTGATCGTCACTGACGTTAGTGCCCAACTTGCCACGGCGCTGATCCTTGGCGTGGTGATGTTCTATACAGAATGGCACATGGCATTGTTGATGTGCGCCTTTGTGCCGTTCATGTTGGGCTTGACGACCATTTATCGCAACCTCGCCCGCCGCGTGACGCGCAACGGCATGATCGCCATGGCGGAAGTGAATCAATCCATCAAGGAAACGGTCAGCGGGATTTCGATTGCCAAAAATTTCCGGCAGGAACAAAGCATTTTTGAATTTTTCAACATCTCGAATCAACAATCGTATCGGGTCAATGTTCAACGCGGCTTTGTGCTTTCGATAGTTTTTCCGACCCTAAATGCGCTCACTGGTTTCTTCGTTGCCGCGCTGGTTTATTACGGCGGCATCAATATTCAACAAGGCATTGTCACCGCCGGAGCGTGGTATCTTTTTATTTTGAGTCTCGATAGTTTCGTCACGCCTATCTCCAATCTGTCGGCGTTCTGGGCGCAGATTCAGCAAGGGTTGGCGGCCGCCGAACGCGTCTTCGCTTTGGTGGACGCCGACCCGAACGTGGTCCAGACCGACCGGCGCGATGTGCCGCGTCTCAAAGGCGAAGTCCGCTTCGAGCATCTTAACTTCCGTTATACGGATAAGGAACCGATTCTTTCTGACTTCAATCTGAGCATCCGGCCCGGAGAGAATCTTGCTCTGGTAGGACACACCGGCGCGGGCAAATCGTCTATCGCAAAACTGATTGCGCGCTTCTATGAATTTCAGGAAGGCCGCTTGTTGATCGACGACATGGACGTCCGCACGTTTGATTTACAGCAATATCGCCGGCAACTAGGAATCGTTTCGCAGGTGCCATTTCTTTTTTCGGGAACGGTTGCCGACAACATTCGTTACGCCGTGCCGGATGTCAGTGAATCTGAAATGCTGGAGATGGCAAAGAAAATTGGCGATGGCGAATGGCTGGACACGTTGCCCGGTGGGCTGCACACCGAAGTCGGCGAACGCGGCGGACGACTCTCGATGGGACAACGCCAACTGGTAGCGTTGATGCGCGTGCTGGTTCAACGCCCGGCGATCTTCATCCTCGATGAAGCGACCGCCAGCATTGATCCGTTCACCGAATGGCAGATCCAACAGGCGTTGAATTTGATCCTGACGCATTCCACCAGCATTCTGATCGCGCATCGTCTTTCGACGGTCAAAGCCGCGGATCGGATCGTGGTCATGGAACAGGGACGCATCATTCAAGAAGGCACGCATGAATCATTGTTGAAGCAAGGCGGGCATTATGCAACATTGTATAACACATACTTCCGTCATCAAAGTCTGGCGTATGTGGAGCAAGCCAAGGAAATTATGGAAGGGAATTAATTGAGTTAGATAACTCGTCGTTGATGAAAATGCTCCAGTGCTGGAGCATTTTTTGATATAGGCAATTCGTCAATTTAATTGGTATCTTTTACCATTAATCTATCGAAAGTCTATTGACGGATCGGGATCGCATCGGGACGTATGACTTTGCGCGTTTGATGGATCATGCCACCGAAGTCAAATGCTCCGAGTTTGGCGACGCGATCATCAAACATATGTAAAGCAAAACGCAAAACATAAAAGGTCATCTCGAAATGAGATGACCTTTTTGATTCAAAGATGAATGGTTATGGCGTCGGTGTAAGAGCAGGTGTTCCAGCGGGACCCGCTGCCGGCGTGGATGGAGCCGAAAGCTTCGCGGCGTCTGCGGCGGTTTGCGGCATCCCGTTCATGATCCAGCGCACGAACATATCAATTACATCCGGTGTGAGGTGACCGTTCGGCGGCATGGCGCGGATGAGCGTCAGTGCTGAGTTGTTCGGATCGGGGATGGCATGACCCTGAATGACTTGCAGTAGATAACTATCTGTGTTGCCCGCAATCACATCGTTGGCTTTGTGATCGCCGGTGTGCAGAATATCATCATACGGATCCATCAAGAAATTATTGTTGGTCTGGCCAGCTTTATG
>DATCTP010000303.1:0-4153 GCA_036567885.1 Anaerolineales bacterium
AACGGCGGCGGATTCTTCAACGTCAACTCTGCGCATCCATATGAAAACCCAACCCCCATCTCAAACTTCCTCGAGATGCTATCCATTTTGATGATTCCTGCCGCGTTATGTTACACGTTCGGGAAAATGGTTGGCGACACGCGTCAGGGTTGGGCAATTCTGATCGCGATGACAGTGATCTTTTTAATTTTGCTATCTGTAAATATTTGGGCGGAACAAACCGGCAACCCGACGATTGCAAAACTAGGCGTAGACCTTCGGCAAAGCAACATCAATCCCGGCGGAAATATGGAGGGCAAAGAGACGCGCTTCGGTATAGCAAATTCCGCATTATGGGCTACGGCGACAACCGCTGCTTCTAATGGCTCCGTTAATTCTATGCACGACTCGTTTATGCCGCTTGGCGGATTAGTCGAAATGTGGCTGATCCATTTAGGCGAAGTCATTTATGGCGGCGTCGGCTCCGGTTTATATGGGATGCTGGCTTTTGTGATTGTAGCTGTCTTCGTCGCGGGGTTGATGGTCGGGCGCACACCGGAATATTTGGGGAAAAAGATCGAAGCCTACGAAATGAAAATGGCTTCCTTGATTCTTTTGATCCCGGTATTTACGGCTCTGGTTGGAACCGCAATCGGAGTTCTCACCCCAGCGGGTCAAGCAGGCGTTCTCAACCCCGGCCCGCATGGATACAGCGAAATCTTATATGCATTCTCTTCAGCCACTGGCAATAACGGAAGCGCATTTGCTGGCTTGAACGTCAACACGCCGTTTTATAACACCGCATTGGGAATCATCATGTTCTTCGCGCGGTATTGGCTGGCGATTCCGGCTTTGGCAATCGGCGGTTCGTTGGCGCGTAAGAAAAAGGTCCCGGCCGGCGCGGGAACATTGCCCACGCATACGCCACTTTTTATCGCGTGGGTGATCGGTGTCGTGATCATCGTCGGCGCGCTTGGATTTTTACCGGCGCTTGCACTCGGACCGATCGTCGAGCATTTGATGATCTTTGCTCATTAGAATGGATTTAGAGAATGAATACACCCATTAAAAAGAAATCTGCTTTTCAACGCGAACTTTATCAGCGCGCTGTCCTTGATTCGTTCGTCAAATTGAATCCGCGCTGGATGGTTCGCAACCCGGTGATGTTCGTCGTCGAAGTCGGAAGTTTGCTGACCACCGCTTTATGGATTCAAGCTTTGTTCGGCAAAGGCGAAGCGCCCGCCGGTTTTATCGGCGCAGTGGCAATTTGGCTATGGTTCACGGTCCTGTTTGCGAACTTTTCCGAGGCGGTTGCCGAAGGACGCGGCAAGGCGCAAGCCGAAGCATTACGAAAAACGCGTCAAACCACGCAGGCGAAAAAATTGAAGAGTCCGGATCATGAATCCAAATTCGATCTTGTCGCTTCAACTACGCTGCGCAAAGGCGATATTTATCTTGTGGAAGCCAACGATATTATTTCTGTCGATGGCGAGATTATTCAAGGCATCGCTTCCGTGGACGAAAGTGCGGTCACCGGCGAAAGCGCTCCGGTCATCCGCGAAGCGGGCGGCGACCGTTCGGCGGTCACTGGCGGCACGCGGCTTTTATCTGACTGGTTGATCATCCGCGTCACCGCCGATCCCGGCGAAGGTTTCCTCGACCGCATGATCAGCCTCGTCGAAGGCGCGAAGCGGCAAAAGACTCCCAATGAAATTGCGCTCAACATTTTGTTGGCTGGCTTCACCATCATTTTCCTGATCGTGTGCGCGACATTACTTCCCTATTCTTTGTATAGCGTGCAAATTGCAGGCAAAGGCACGCCGATCACGATTACTGTGTTAATCGCATTGCTGGTTTGCTTGATCCCAACCACCATCGGCGGATTGCTTTCCGCGATTGGCATTGCCGGAATGGATCGCATGATCCAGCGCAATGTGATCGCCATGTCGGGACGTGCCGTCGAGGCCGCGGGCGATGTGGATGTTCTTCTGCTCGATAAAACCGGCACGATCACGCTTGGCAATCGTCAAGCCGTAGAATTGATCCCCGTAAATGGAATCTCAGCGCCGGATTTAGCCGAAGCCGCACAGTTGGCTTCTTTAGCGGATGAAACGCCGGAGGGCCGCTCCATCGTTGTCCTCGCCAAAGAAAAATATGGTTTGCGCGGACGCACGATGGGGTCCAGTAATGAAGCGCCGGAAGGAATGCACTTCATCCCGTTCACCGCACAGACCCGCATGTCCGGCGTGGATTTCGACGGCACATCCATTCGCAAAGGCGCGCCGGATACGATGATTAGCTTGATCCAATCGAATGGACTCGCAGTTCCAGCGGATTTGCAGACCACCGTGGACAAGATTGCGCGCGCAGGCGGCACTCCGCTGGTGGTCACGCGAAATGGTCAGGCGCTCGGCGTGATCCATTTAAAAGATATTGTCAAAGGCGGAATCAAAGAACGCTTCTCGCACCTGCGAAAGATGGGCATTAAGACCGTAATGATTACCGGCGATAATCCATTGACCGCCGCGGCAATCGCCGCCGAAGCCGGAGTGGACGATTTTCTGGCGCAAGCTACACCTGAAACAAAACTCAAATTGATCCGCGAATATCAAACCGGCGGACGATTGGTTGCAATGACCGGCGACGGCACAAACGATGCTCCGGCATTGGCTCAAGCGGACGTTGCAGTCGCGATGAACACCGGAACACAACCCGCGCGCGAGGCTGCCAACATGGTGGACTTGGACAGCAACCCAACCAAACTTATTGAAGTAGTTGAGATCGGCAAACAATTGTTGATGACGCGCGGCGCATTGACCACATTTAGCATCGCCAACGATGTGTCGAAATATTTCGCCATCATTCCGGCGGCGTTCGCAACCACCTATCCGATCTTGAACGTGCTCAACGTGATGCAGTTGACCACACCGCAAAGCGCGATCATGTCCGCGGTGATCTTTAACGCGTTGATCATCATCGCATTGATTCCGCTCGCGTTACGCGGCGTTCCCTATCGTCCCGTGGGCGCGGCCCGTTTATTGCGCGACAATATTTTGATCTATGGCGTAGGCGGCGTGATCGCGCCGTTCATCGGCATCAAATTGATCGACATGTTGTTGGCCGCCTTGCATCTGGCATAGAAAAGGATCAAACCATGAATCGTCGTTTACACTTCACTGTTGAATTGTTCAGAAATTCTGCCTATGCAGTTTTGATTGTCTTCGCCATAACATTCTTTCTGGTGCTGATCGGACGGAATGAAATTGGCGAAGGCGTAATCGCATTGGTATATCTAATGCCGGTCATTTGGAGCGGCTATCGCTGGGGACAAGGTCCGGGCATGAGCGCGGCATTAGCGGCGGCGCTTGCCTTCGACTTTCTTTTCATCCCGCCGTTTTACACATTCAGCATCGGCAGTCTGGAAGGCTGGCTGGTTCTGGCAATCTTCCTTGCCGTTGCCGTGATTTTGATCGGCCGCTTTGAAGCGAGTCTATCCAAAGCGCGCCAGATCACTTTCATGTATGAATTGAGTTCGGCTCTCGCCAGCGCGCGCACCCAAGATGCAGTGGCGCACACCACCGCCCGCTACATCCAACAGCTATTTCAAGCGTCGCTGGTCAATGTGATTTTCCATCAGCCTTCCGATCCGTCGCCGCGCATCGCGGTCAGCGAACCGCATGATGGCAACGGCGAAGGCAAACCTGATTGTCTTCTGCCCATTTTGAATGCGTGGGGCTTGATCGGCGAAATCCAGATTTGGCGCGGTGAGTATGGAAATCTTCCATCTGAAGACAATTCGTTGCTCCAGAACTTTGCGGCTCAAACCGCCAAAGCCCTCGAGCGGACTCAACCCGCAGAAAATAAACAACCCGCGAATGGCTTTGCTCCGAAGCCGTCCGCAAAGTAGAAGGTGAAAATGCGTTCACAACTTAAACCTGCATTGATGCTCTTGCTCATATTTACGATCTTAACAGGCTTCGTTTATCCGCTTATCGTAACCGGCATCGCACAACTTGTTTTTCCATTACAAGCGAACGGCAGTTTGATCACTCAAAACGGAAAAACCGTCGGCTCGCAATTGATCGGTCAGCAATTCGACAATCCAAAATATTTCTGGGGACGGCTTTCGGCGACCAGTCCATTCCCATATAACGCGTATTATGGTCAGACGTTG
>DATCTP010000304.1:0-2789 GCA_036567885.1 Anaerolineales bacterium
TGCCGCCGACCGCGAAAGCTTTGCCGCGCAAGGACGGATCGCGCGTTTCTTCGACGGCGCAAAAAAAAGCATCCAGATCAAGGTGCAGAATCGTGCGAGGCATCTCTCCATTATAAAGAAAACGGCAGGAATCTGTTGTGATGTGGGAGAAATCGGCTACTCAAAAGGGACAAACGGTATATTGAACAATCGCTTAAGTAAAGTTATACTTGGAGTGGGTCGTCAATGGGAATCTGTTGTCCGTGCATCGCTATTTCCTGTTGACTCATCAGGAGGCTCTTATGAAACATCGCTTGACTCTGGCTTCAACGATTTTGATTCTGGCGCTGATCGTTTCGTCTATCCCCGCCTCGGCTTCGACATTTAATTCCCCCGTTTCATACACGACTTGTAACTGGGCGCAATTCATTGCGGATGTCACCATCCCGGACGGCACGTACATCTCGCCAAACGCCGCGTTTACAAAGACATGGCGGTTGAAAAATATTGGCAGTTGCACATGGACAACTTCTTACGCGCTGGTGTTCAGTTCCGGCACCGCCATGACTTCTCAAACGGCTGTCAATTTTCCATCGAGTGTCGCGCCGGGCCAGACAGTTGATCTGACCGTGCAGTTAACCGCGCCAGCTGCTGCTGGGCAATATATCGGTTACTGGAAACTGCGCGATGCATCCGGGAATATCTTTGGCATCGGCTGGAATGCGAACCGATCGTTTTGGGTCGAGATCAATGTTTCTTCCTCCACTACGAGTGTTGCGTACGACTTTGCGGGCAATGCCTGCCAGGCAACCTGGACAACCTCCGATGGAACGTTGCCCTGTCCTGGAACCGATGGCTCTCCCAGCGGATTTATTTTGCAGGTGACGAATCCCCAATTGGAAAACGGTTCAACCAGCAGTGGTCCCGGCTTGATCACATTTCCCGAAAATGTTTATAACGGTAAGATTCAAGGCACGTATCCTGCCTTCCTGGTGCAGAGCGGTGACCATTTCCAAAGCGTGGTGAACTGTGCCTATAACGCGACGAATTGCTCCGTAACCTTCCGGCTCGATTATCAAATCGGCAATGGTCCTGTTTATACGTTCTGGTCGTTCCGCGAAAAATATGACGGTTTGTATTATCAAGCCAATATTGATTTGACTCCGCTCGCCGGACAAAACGTCAAATTCATTCTGACGGTTCTCGCGTTTGGATCAGCAACCGGCGACCGCGCGCTTTGGTCGAATCCAGTGATCATGCGGAACGGAGGCTCGATCATCCCTACTCCGACGGTGGGTCCCGGTACGCCCACCGCGGTCTATCCTCCACCGCCTGATTGCGACCGCGCTCAATTCATCGCGGATGTAACCGTCCCGGATGGCACGTATATTGCGCCGGGCGCGACATATTCCAAGACATGGCGCATCAAGAATATCGGCACATGCACTTGGACAACTTCGTACTCGCTGGTCTTCGATACCGGCGATCAAATGGGCGGGCCGAATTCCATCAATCTTCCGCAATCGGTTGCGCCCGGTCAAACCACCGATTTGACGATCACGTTAACCGCGCCGACAACTGCGGGTGAGTATCGCGGTTATTGGAAGTTCAAGGATAATAACGGCGTTCCGTTCGGGATTGGTTATGCCGGTACGAAATCGTGGTGGGTGGATATCATTGTTTCCGGTACTGCCGCTTTAACTCCTACGCCGATAACCGGTACGCCTCCTGCTACAACCACTGCAACCACCACCGGCATGGTGTATGACTTTGCGGCGAATGCGTGTTCGGCGAGCTGGTTCTCAGGCGCGGGCGCGTTGCCTTGTCCCGGAACCGATGGCGATCCGAAAGGATTCGTTTTGCAAGTTAGCAGTCCCACGTTGGAAAATGGAACGGTGGATTCGGGCGCGGCAGGTCTAATCACATTCCCGCAAAATATTTACAACGGTTACATTCAGGGCTTTTATCCGAACTATACGGTTCAGCCCGGTGATCGCTTCCGCTCGATTATCAACTGCTCCTATAACCAGCCAGCCTGCTTTGTGGTTTTCCGTTTGGATTACCAAACGGGGAGCAATCCAATTCGAACTCTTTGGGCGTTTGCCGAAAAATATGATGGCTTGTACGGCCAAGCCGATGTGGATCTGAGTTCGCTGGCGGGGCAGAGCGTGAAATTCATTCTCACGGTTCTTTCCGCCGGATCTCCAATCGGCGACCGCGCCCTGTGGGTTGGACCGATGATCTATAATGCCTCCGCGGTTTCCGCAATGCCAATCGCTTCGTCGGGTTCCAGCGTTACCGCAACACCTGCGGCAACCGGTACGCCTCAAGCCAGCAACAACACACTGACGTATGTCAATCCAACCTACAAATTCCAGTTTAATTATCCCAGCCAGGGACAGATCAGCAATCAGACCAATACAGGCGCGCACATCACATTGCCTTTTACAACTGGGACAAATTTAGCGGAGAAGTATCTGGATGTGAATGTGGCGACGAATGCAACCACCTGTTCCAGTCCTTTGACCGAGGGATATACACCGGGTTCATTCCAATCCCAGCAGGTGAGCATCAATGGCATAACATTTGTGAAGGAAAGCGGTTCGGATGCCGGAGCGGGGAACATCCACGATTGGGTCGCGTATTCGACTCTCAAAGGAACGAATTGCATTAGCCTCAGCTTTGTCCTGCATTCGACTAATCCGGGCAACTATTCCACGCCACCGCCGACTTTTAACATGACTGCTGAATCGGCGGTCTTCTCCACGATAGTTTCAACTTTTGCCTTTACTCAATAGACTCCAGAAAAA
>DATCTP010000305.1:0-2876 GCA_036567885.1 Anaerolineales bacterium
CGCCAAACCCCATAATGCCGCGGCTTGGATGGTTGGATCGCTTGATCCAGAATATGCCGCGCGGTAATCCGCCGTAGCGGTTTCGATATCTCCATCGAAGAAAGCTTGATCAGCGTTTTGAATACGAACGCTCGGAATGGGCGTATAAGTTGGAGCGGGCGTAGGAGATGATGGAGAAGTCGGTGTAACACTGGCTGTGGAAGTTGCCATGCCGGGAAAAACGGATGGAATATTTGACGAGAATGAGCATCCCAAAATAATGACAACCAATGCGATCCCAAGAATGATGCGAGCAATTTGTTTCATGAGGTTGCTTATACTGGTAAAGCAAAGTCATGTCAAGCATACTGTATAATTGTAAATTAATGAAAACGCAGATCATCACGCTTGAGTCGCATGACGATTTGATCTCCGTGCGTGACCGCATGTCGTGGGCGAAATCGCCGCGCATTTTATTGGTGTGGACGAAATTCGAACGCGTCAAACTTCGACCTGTAGATTTGCGCGTGCTTCAGAATCATGCGCGTACCCTCGGCGCGGAACTTGGATTGGTGACTCACATCTCAAACGTTAGGCGCGACGCGCTGGGATTCGGCATTCCCGTTTTTGCCACCGCAGCCGAGGCTCAACGCGAGGCGTGGCCATTAAGACCTCCGAGGTCTTTGAGACCTCGGAGGTCTTCGGGACGCGCTTTGCGCGAAATGAAACAACAAAGCAAAATTGAAGAGGGGCAGTGGCGATTTAACTCCATTGTGCGAATCGGATTCTTCGCGGTGGGCGTGTTGGCTGTTTTAACGGTGGCCGCTTTATTTGTCCCGCGCGCTGCGATTAAGTTGACTCCCATCTCGCAACAGCAATCCATCACGATCCCGGTCTCCGCCAATCCAAGCACCGAATCTGTTTTTATTTCCGGCAGTGTGCCTGCTCATCAAACCAGCGTTCTGGTCACCGTTACACAGACAATGGCGATCACGTCTCAAGGCGCGGTTCCGAACGATAAAGCCGAAGGCATTGCGCGTTTTACGAATTTGACTCAAAATAACTTAACGATTCCCGCTGGCACGGTGGTGTACACTACCGATTCTCCATCTATAAAATTTCAAACGGTTATCCTCACGCATTTGCCTGGCGGCTCAAAGAAATTTGTGGAAGTACCGATTGTTGCGGTCGAGGCCGGTTCATCGGGAAATGTGGCGGCGGGCGCGATCCAAGCCATTGATGGAACTCTGGCGCTTTCGGCTTCGGTGACCAATCCCAATCCGACCGCGGGCGGCACGGATCTCACCACGACCGAGGCAGTTACCGCCGACCGTCAGCATTTGCATGATTTGGTGACAACCGCCTTGGAACAACAAGCCAAACAGGAAATTGTCTCTTCGATCGGCGCGCATGATTTGCTTTTGCCGAATACACTGAAAGCGGACGCACCTTCGCAGGAAATCTACAACCCGCCAGTCGGACAGCCCGGCGATACGCTGCAATTGACTATGAGCGTTCAATACAGCGCTCAATATGTGACTGCCAATGATTTGACGCGGCTTACGCAAACGGTATTGGACGCGTCCATCCCGGAGGGTTTCGTCTCCAAACCGGATTCCCTGCAATATAGTTCGACGAATGTTTTCTCGGTAGATCAATCCGGTTCGACCCATTTCAATCTTCAGGCACAGCGCGTTTTGATTCGGCAGGTTCAATCTTCGCAAGCAGTTCTTTTGATCCTCGGACGATCGCCGGTCACTGCCAAACAAGTTTTACAATCCAAACTTCCGCTTGCCGCTTCGCCTGAAATTCAAATGAGTCCATCGTGGTGGCCGTGGATGCCGTTGATACCGTTTCGGATTGAAGTGCAATGATCCACTGATAAATGCATCCGCAGATTACACCGATTTCGCTGATTATTTTCTTCGATCTGTGTAATCTGCGAAATCGGTGGATTTTATTCTTGGAGCTGAATGCGAATCCTTGCCGTAGATCATGGTGAAAAGAGAATCGGTCTTGCCGTTTCGGATTTGACGGGCACGATTGCGAATCCGCTGAAGGTGATAGATCATGTTTCCCGCGTTATAGATGCCGCGCAAGTCGCTGAGATTGCCGCACAAAATCAAGTTGAACTGATTCTGATCGGTCAATCGTTTGATGAAGACGGCAAACCGAATCTGGCGGGTCGGCGTGCGGCGCGTTTTGCCGATGTGCTCAAAACCCAAACACAAATTCCGATTATGATGTGGGACGAATCGTTCAGTACGCAAACGGCGCGCGCCGTGCGCATCGAAATGGGAGTTTCGCGAAAAAGACGCGCCGGTCATCTCGATGAATTGGCGGCAACGATTATCTTGCAATCGTATCTCGATGCTCAAATCGAAAATCGAAAATCATAGATTCCCTCATGCGCCGTTTCATTCCACACATTGTCATCGCCATCATTCTTCTTTGCATTGTTTTTGTTGTTTTTATTTTTCCGTCAGCGGTGGCGCGAATCTATGGTCCGCCTTCGGATCGCCTTTCATCGTTTCAAGTCGTTCAATACTCTGCAAAACTCTTTTGGGATGACGGCTTGTTAACCCAGCCGCTTGATTCCAATACATCTCAACAATCGTTCACAGTTCAACAAGATGAGTCGGTGACATCCATTGCAGATCGTCTTCAGCAAAGCGGTCTCATCCGCGATGCGGGCATGTTCCGCGATTATTTGATTTACACGGGCCTCGATACATCGATTCAAGCTGGCAATTATGATTTGAGTCCGGCCATGTCCATCGTGGATATTGCCCGCAGAATGCAAAACGCCACGCCGACACAAGTCACCTTTGTTATTTTGCCCGGCTGGCGGATGGAAGAGATTGCCGCTTCCCTCCCGACTTCTGGCTTGAATATCA